>NZ_DASRXP010000505.1:0-20087 GCF_035687465.1 Kribbella sp. | reverse complement strand
GCCGAACAGATGGCCAACCTGATCGTCCGCGGCCTGATCATCCGTTGACGGGCTCCGCGGGCGGGACTAGCGTCGTACGCAATCCCTGATCGGCGCCGGCCTCGCGAATCCACGCAGAGGTTGATGGCGTACGCGCGGATTCACCTGGACGGGGCAGGCGACGACCGCATCGCTTCCTTCACAGGGCGGTCGCGGCCCACGGCTTGAACAGCGACGGACCTTGTCGGAGAGGAGCAGTACTCGTGCCAGGCAACAGGGCGGTTATTTACAAGGGACCAGGCGATGTGGCGGTCGAGTCGATCGACTACCCGACCTTGGAACTCAAGGACGGTCCCGGGGTCAACCCCGCCAACGTGGGTCGGCAGGTCCCCCACGGGGCGATCCTCAAGGTCGTGGCCACCAACATCTGCGGCAGCGACCAGCACATGGTCCGCGGCCGGACCACGGCACCGCCGGGACTCGCTCTCGGCCACGAGATCACCGGTGAGGTGGCGGAGGTCGGCCGGGACGTCGAGTTCATCAAGGTCGGCGATCTCGTCTCGGTCCCGTTCAACATCGCCTGCGGACGATGCATCAACTGTAAGGAGGGCAAGACCGGGGTCTGCCTGAACGTCAACCCGGACCGGCCGGGATCGGCGTACGGGTATGTCGACATGGGCGGCTGGGTCGGCGGCCAGGCGGAGTACGCGCTGGTGCCGTATGCCGACTGGAACCTGCTGAAGTTCCCCGACAAGGACCAGGCGCTGGCGAAGATCCGCGACCTGGCGATGTTGGCGGACATCTTCCCGACCGGGTACCACGGCTGCGTCACCGCCGGCGTCGGGACTGGTTCCACCGTCTACATCGCCGGAGCCGGTCCGGTCGGGCTGGCCGCGGCCACCTCCGCCTTCCTCCTGGGTGCCGCCGTCGTGATCGTCGGCGACCTGCAGAAGGAGCGGCTGGAGCAGGCCCGCAGCTTCGGCTGCGAGACTGTCGACGTCGCGGCAGGCGAACCGAGGGACCAGGTCGAACAGATCCTCGGTGAACCAGAGGTCGACTGTGCCGTCGACGCGGTCGGCTTCGAGGCACACGGTCACGGCGACGACGCCAAGTCCGAGCGGCCGGCGACAGTACTGAACACGGTCATGGATGTCACCAGGGCCGGTGGTGCGGTCGGTATCCCCGGGCTCTACGTCACCGGAGACCCCGGCGCGAGCGACGACGCCGCGAAGACCGGTTCGCTGTCGATCCGGCTGGGCCTCGGCTGGGCGAAGTCCCTGGCCTTCACGACCGGGCAGTGCCCGGTGATGCGGTACAACCGCCAACTGATGATGGCAATCCTGAACGACCGTACGCAGATCGCGAAGAACGTGAACGCCACGGTCATCCCGCTGGACCAGGCGCCGCAGGGGTACGCCGACTTCGACAAGGGCGCGGCTCGCAAGTACGTGCTCGACCCGCACGGAATGATCAGGTAGACCGCGACCGGCGGGAGCGGGGCCATCCAGCCCGGCTCCCGCTGCTTCGCTGTGAAATACGTCGGTTACACCTCCTTGTCATACTGCTGGCGAGGGGGCCACACCGTCACGAGAGAGACTTCTCATGAGCAGTGACAGCAGGCTGGACCTCGAGTTCGCCTACACGACGTACGAGGACTCGTGCCGCGATCTGTATTCGCCGCACTACTTCTGCCGGCGGCCGCGCGGTCACGACGGCGTACACGCCGCAGGCTTCGGCTCGAGCCGGCTCCGCTGGGAGCACCAGCCGGACCACGCCCCGCACCTGCTGTCCTAGCCCTTTCGTCCCTCGATGACGAGGTACTGCGCGGGAAGCACCAGCCCGGATTCGCCTGAGGTGTTCCACCGCTCGAACAGCTTGATCAGGTCGTCGCGCAAGCCCGCCACCGCCCCTCCGCCTCAAGCGCCCTCCGGGCCAGTACGACTGGGCCGAACGAAACCGGTTGAATGCTCACGTAATGTCATGGGGTGAATTCAGCAGGTGACAGAAAGTCCGGCCATCGGGCCGGATGGCCGGAAATGCCGGAGGATTCAGCGAAAAGACCGGAGAAAAGGTGTAACGCGGCGCACAGTGTGACGATAAAAGGGTGAGCGGCCTGGCTGGGGGGCTTTGGCTGACGCTCCGGTGCTTCTTCGGGATCGCCGGTTTTGGAGGGGGCCCCAGCAGGTGCTCGCCCGGGGCGGGGTGAGCACCTGCGAAGGGGGCGCCTCAGTCCTCGATCTCCTTCAGCCCTTGATCCCCACGTGCGCCATTCCCTCGACGAAGCGCTTCTGGGCGAAGATGAACATCACGATCATCGGCAAGGTCGCCAGCGCCGTACCGGCCATCAGATACGGCCATTGCACTTCCGCCGGATTCTGCGCGAAGATCGCCAGCCCCAGTTGCAGCGGCCGCATCGAGTCCGATGTGGTGATCATCAGCGGCCAGAGGAAAGCGTTCCAAGCGGCCTCGATCTGGAAAACCGCGATGGTGATCAGAGCGGGTTTCACCAGTGGCGTCATGATCCGCGCGAAGATGCCGAACTCACCGAGGCCGTCGACCCGGGCGGCCTGGGCCAGTTCGTTCGGAACCGACACGTAGAACTGCCGGGCCAGGAAGGTGAACAACGGAGCCGCGCCCAGCGGGATGATCAGGCCCCACCAGGAGTTGAGCCAGCCGATCCCACCCTGACCGAGGATGTTGTTGCCACCGAAGAGCGGGATCGACTTCACGATCAGGAACAACGGGACCAGGATGATCTGGAACGGTACGAGCAGCAGGATGATGAAGTAGCTCAACAGTGCCTTCGACCCGCGGATCGGCAGTTTCGCCAGCGCGTACCCGGCCATCGTACAGACCGCCAGGGTGAAGGCGGTCTCGCCGACGGCGATGAAGAGGCTGTTGCGGAAGTACCGCAGGAACGGTGCCGTCTGCATCGCCTCGGTGAAGTTGCGCCAGCGCAGTTCGTCCGGCAGCCAGGAGAACTTGGCGATCTCGAGGTTGCTCTTGAACGCGGTCAGCACCATCCACAGGAACGGTGTGATCATCAGCAACGCGCCGATGCTGAGCGCGACGTACAACAGGATCCTGCCGATCCCCGGACCCGACGACTTCGTGCCGGCGATCGGGCCGGTCACCGTTGCGCTAGTCATTGACATCCGCCTTCTGGAGCAGGCGTCCGAGACCGATGAAGATCGCGATCAGGATCATCATGATCACCGTCTCGGCGGACGCGAAGCCGAGTCGGAGGTCCTGGAACGCGTTCGTGTAGATGTCGAGCACCAGCACCATCGTCTCGGTGCCGGGACCGCCGTCGGTCATCACGTAGACCAGGTCGAAGACCTGGAAGGTGCCGACGATCGTGGTGACGAGGACGAAGAACTGGACGGGACCCAGCGCCGGCCAGGTGATGTTCAGGAACCGCTGCCAGCGGTTCGCGCCGTCCAGCGACGCCGATTCGATCAGATCGCGGGAGACGCTCTGCAGGGCGGCCAGGTAGATGATGATCTTCGTGCCGAGTCCCTGCCAGATGCCGACCGCCATCAGCGACGGCAGCGCCGTGTCGGGGTTGGAAAGCCACTGGCTCGGCGCGAACCCGAACAAGCTCAGGAAGCCGTTGGCCAGACCTGATCCCGGGTTGTAGATCCACAGCCAGATAGTCGCGATGGCCACTGTGGCCGTCACCGTCGGCACGTAGAACGCCGTCCGGAAGAAGCCCAGCCCGCGGATCTTCTGGTTGAGGCCGAGCGCGATCACCAGAGAGATCACGATCGACACCGGGACCACCACGACGGCGTACAGCAGGGTGTTGACGAAGGCGGCGCGGAAGTTCGCGTCCCCGAAGAGCTCGCTGTAGTTCTCGAAACCGACCCAGGCCCACGAGTCGCCGAAGCTGTAGTCGGTGAAGCTGAGTGCGACCGCGAAGGCGACCGGGATGACCAGGAAGATCGCGGAATGCAGCAGCGCGGGTGCGAGCAGCATCCAGCCGGCCCGGACCTGACTGCGGATCAGCTTGCGGCTGTCCTTGGACGGAGGGACGCGACGAGCAGTCGCGATGGCAGCAGTGGGTCGTTCCAGCGTGGCGCTCATCGTGACTGTCCTGCCAGGTTGGCCAGCGTCTTGGCGGGATCCTTCTGACCGAGGACCGCCTGGGTGAGCTGGGTGTCGAAGTTGCCCCGCATCTCCAGCCAGTTCGCCGATCCGCCTTCGTAGATGGCGAGTTCGAGACCGCCGGCGACGAACTTGCTGAGCGGGTTCGACTGCGCCTGCGGGGAGTTGATCGCGTCCTTGTAGGCCGGGATCTTCTTGTTCAGCTTGGCGATCGCGTCGACCGCCGTCGGCTTGGTCAGGGACTGGATGAAGGTCCAGGCCGCGTCCTTGTGCCGGCTGCGGGAGCCGATCGAGGCCAGGTCGCCACCGACGAACTCGACCTCCTTGCCGCTGTCGAACCGGAAGAACTTCAGGTCGTCGCAGTTGGCCTGGCCGATGCCCTTGTCGGAGCAGTCGACGGCACCACCGGTGATGCCCATGGCCGCCTCACCCGTGTACACCAGCGGCTGCTGGGCGGCATTCTTCTGGCCGTAGACCTGGACGTTGTTGATCATCGACTTGATCCACTCCAACGTCTCCACACCCTTCGCGTTGCTGTAGTTCGGCTCGCCGTTGAGGTACAGCGGAGTACCGGTGGAGGCGAGCAGGGTCGTGTAGGTCTGCCGGAAGCTGGTCGGCGCGGCCAGGTCGAAGCCGGACCGGGTGATGGTGCCCTCGGCGTTCCGCTTGGTCAGCTTCTCGGCCGCCGCCTTCAGCTCGGTCATGTTCGTCGGCGGCTTGTCCGGGTCCAGCCCGGCCTCCTTGAAGGCGCTGATCCGGAGCGCGACGGCGCGGGCGTCGGCGACCACCGGGTAGGCGTAGAGCTTGTTGTCGTACATCGCGGCCGGAACCATCGCCCCGATGCTCTTGTCCTGGATCACCTCCGGCGTGACGCCGTACGGCGCGAGGTCGGCGAAGAGTCGCTTCGACGCGAAGGTCTGGACCCAGCCGACGCCGGTGACCATCACGTCGTAGGGGATGCCGGCCGCGATCGAGGTGGAGAGCTTCTCGTTCAGGTTCGTGTACGTCGCGTAGTCCGGCTCGACCTTCATCTTCGGATAGGTCTGCTGGAAGTCGGCGACCACCTTGGCGAACTCCTCGCGACCGGTGTTGCTGGCCGGGAAGGACGGGATCAGCACCCGCAGGGTGCCGGTCGCCTCGGCCGGCGGGACGCCGTCCGTGGATTTGTCGATCACCCCGTTGCCACAACTGCTGGCGGTCAGGCCGAGAACCGCGGCCAGCACCACCAGTCCACTCCGGGCACCACGTCTCACAGGGGAACTCCTTCGCTGCCGGGCGGTCCGCCGGCCAAGTCGTGACGACCGGACCACCGAGTGCAGCGAAAGTATGGGAAAGGGCTTTCCTCGTCAAGGCCTCATCGCTCGAATGATCAAATTCGATCAAGCATCGTTGCTCCACAGGAAGCGCGGATCCGCAGGTCTGGCAGCAGGCTCAGGTGCTGGACGGCAGCTGGGCGACCCGGGCCGGCCTTGAGCTTGCGGAGCAGGAGCTCGCAGGCGGTCTGGCCGAGCATCAGTTTGGGCGGGCAGACCGCCGTCAGCGGGACGGCGGCCAGCGAGGCGGTTTCGTCGTTGTACGCGATCACCGCCAGGTCATCGGGGATCCGCAGGCCGCGCTCCATCGCTCGTTCGACCAGCCGGGCGGCGTGCTCGTCGGAATGCACCAGTACTGCGCGCGCGCCGTACGCCTCGCACTCGGCCAGGAACGCGTCGTGCTGCGCGATCGTGTCCGGGTCCTCGCCGCGTGCTGGCAACACGACCGGGGAGATCAAGAGGTCGACGTCGAGCGTCTTGGCTGCCTGAGCGATGCCTTGCCGGAGCCAGTGCGCGGTGACGCTCGCGTTGAAGTTGACCCCGATCCGCCGGTGACCGAGCGAGACGAGGTGCCTGAGCGCCAGCATCGCGCCGTACGCGTGATCCGTGCGGACGTGGTCGTACTCGTGCCGGACGTGCGGGAACCCGAAGGCCCGCTCCATCAGCACCACCGGTACGTCGATGTCGTCCAGCCGCGGACCGAGTTCGTCGGCCCGGCCGTCCCCGAGTGCCGTGCTGATCAGCAGTCCGGCCACACCGATGCCGAGCACCTTCTCGAGCCGCTCCTGCTCCACGGCCACGTCGTAGCCGGAAACCCCGAGCACCAGGCGAGCGCCGTACCGGTCGGCCGTCGCCTCGGCACCGCGAATCACGTCGGTGTAGTAGAAGGTCGAGCTCGGTACGACGATGCCGATGGTGAGCTGACTCCCCGGTGCCGATCGGCCGGCCGGACTCGTGCCGACGGCACCACCGTGGACCCGGCGGAGCAGTCCGGCGGAATCCAGTTCGGCGAGATCCCGGCGTACTGTGATCGCGGAGACGCCGAGCTCGGCGGCCAGCTCGGCCACCCGGAGCCGGCCGTGACGGCGCAGGCTCCGCAGGATCAGCTCGTGACGCTCCGGTGCAAGCATGCGGTCCCCTGTGATCTGCGTGTGATTGTTTGTGATCATACGATCATTCCCGGGCTGTGATGAACCAGGAGGACGCGGTGTGAGTGAGGAAACCAGCCGGACCAACGTCGTGATGTCGAAGCTCTCGATGATCGGCGACCTGCTGATGCTGCAACTGGTCTTCCTGGTCCTCAGCATCGGCATCGTGACGCTGTTCCCCGCCTCGTTCGCGTTGCAGCGGGTGCTGCCCTACGCGATCGGCCAGGAGCACCCGGCCCTGATGCGGCGGTTCTGGAACGAGTTCAAGTGGGCCTTCCGCCGCTTCTGGCTGGCCGGCCTCGGCCTGTACTTCGGAGGCGTGGCGCTCGCCTTCGGGCTGCTCTTCTGGGCCTCCACCGACGGCCCCATCCGGATCGCCGCCCTGGCAGTCCTGATTCCGCTGACCGGGATGATCGTCGGCCTCTACCTGAGCGCCCTCGCCGTCCTTCCGGATGCCGCGACGGACATCACCACGCGCGGTCTTTTCCGCGCGGCCAACCTCTTCCTGCTCCGCCGCTCCCTCGCGATCGCAGGCGGGGTCATCGCCCTCGCTACCTGGTACCTGCTGCTCGCACGACTGCCGACCCTGTTCGTGATCGGCTCCGGACTGGTCCCGGCGCTGCTCGTCTACTGGATCGCCCGCACCAGGACCACTCGTCCGAAAAAAGATCCGGGCAGCCTGTCAAAATGAGCCCCTCTGGTCCGACGTAAGGGTGTAAGGCCCACCAAGGACCAGAAGGAGAACCCCGATGTACGCGACGACCGAAACCCTGGCGACGACGCCGGCCACGCAGGGCGGCCGCTCGCGCTGGCTGGCTCTCTATGTTCTCTGCGCCGGCATGTTGATGATCGTGCTCGATGTGACCGTGGTGAACGTGGCGCTTCCCGCCATGCAGGATGACCTCGGCTTCACCAGCTCCAGCCTCGCCTGGGTGGTGAACGCGTACATGATCGCGTTCGGCGGGCTGCTCCTGCTGGCCGGCCGCCTCGGCGACCTGATCGGCCGCCGGACCATCTTCCTCAGCGGACTGGCGCTGTTCACCGCCGCTTCCGTGCTCTGCGGCCTGGCCGGCAGCCAGGAGGTGCTGGTCGTGGCCCGCTTCATCCAGGGCGTCGGCGGCGCGCTCACCTCCGCGGTGATCCTCGGCATGATCGTGACGCTGTTCCCGGAACCGCGGGAGCAGGCGAAGGCCATCGGCGTCTACGCGTTCGTCGCCTCGGCCGGCGGTTCGATCGGCCTGCTCGCCGGGGGCGTGCTCACCCAGGCGATCAACTGGCACTGGATCTTCTTCGTCAACGTCCCGATCGGCGCGCTGACCGCCTTCCTGGCCGTCAAGCTGATCGAGAAGGACAAGGGCCTCGGGCTCGGACGCGGGACCGACGTGCCGGGCGCGATCCTGATCACCGGCGCCCTGATGGTCGGGGTGTTCACCATCGTCAAACCCGCCGCGGAACTCGGCTGGACCTCCGGCCGGACCATCGCGCTGAGCCTGCTGACGCTGACCCTGCTGGCCTGCTTCATCGTCCGCGAGGCGACCGCGTCCAACCCGCTGGTCCCGCTGCGCATCTTCAGGTCGCGCACCCTGACCGGGGCGAACCTGATCCAGGCATTGTCCGCTTCGGGAATGTTCGGCATCTTCTTCCTCGGCTCGCTGTACCTGGAGCGCGTGCTCGGCTACTCCGCGCTGGAGATCGGGCTGGCCTTCCTGCCGACCACGGTCCTGATGGGTGTGCTGTCGGTCCGCTACTCGGAGAAGCTGATCACCCGGTTCGGTCCTCGCCGGCCGCTGATCGTCGGGCTGGTGCTGATCACGGCCGGCCTGGCGCTGTTCACCCAGGCACCGGTCGGCGGCAACTACTTCATCCACGTGCTCCCGGTGCTGACGCTGCTCGGACTGGGCGCCGGTGTGTGCTTCCCGGCCCTGATGGGCCTGGCGATGGCCGACGTCAAGCCCGAGGACGCGGGTCTGGCCTCCGGTCTGACCGGTACCACCGCTCAGGTAGGAGCCGCACTGGGCCTGGCCGTCCTGGCCACGCTCTCCGCGACTCGCACCGAGAGCCTGGCGGCGGCCGGCAAGTCCACCGCGGCCGCGCTGACCGGCGGCTTCCACCTGTCGTTCGGGATCGCCGCCGTCATCGTCGCCGCCGCGGTCGTGATTGCCTGCACGGTGATGCGGCCGGCTCGCAAGACCGCTCCGGAGGTCGCCGAGGACGACGAACTCGCGCTCGACGCCGCCTGATCTGTACTGCGCAATTCCCGCGCCCCGCCGGTACGACGTATCGGCGGGGCGCTGGCGTTCGTCGTACCGGCGAGGCTTTTCGGCGGACGGGATTCGGGATGGTTGTCCACAGGGTGGGGGCTGTGGTCGTCGGGTGTCGGGTGGATAGGGAAGGATGTGGTTGCGACGGGCGAGCGGCGGAATGCTGGTCCGTCAGTTGACTCAGAGGGGACACGGGACGTGGTTTTGCAGTCGGTCGAGCAGAGGATCGCCGAGGAGCTCGAAGTCGGCGTGGGACAGGTCCGGGCAGCTGTCGGGCTGCTGGACGAGGGCTCGACGGTTCCGTTCATCGCGCGGTACCGCAAGGAGGTCACCGGCGAGCTCGACGACGCGCAGTTGCGCACGCTCGAGGAGCGGTTGCGGTACCTGCGCGAGCTCGAGGAGCGGCGGCAGACCGTGCTCGACTCGATCGAGAGCCAGGGCAAGCTGGACGATGCCCTGAAGGCCTCGATCCTGGCGGCCGAGACCAAGTCGCGGCTGGAGGACATCTACCTGCCGTTCAAGCCGAAGCGGCGGACCAAGGCGATGATCGCCCGCGAGGCCGGGCTGGAGCCACTGGCGGACGGGCTGCTGTCCGACCCGACGGTGCCGCCGCTGGCCGCGGCCACCGTGTTCGTGAACGCCGACGTCGGCGTGGAAGATCCGCAGGCTGCGCTGGACGGTGCCTGGGCGATCCTGGTCGAGCGGTTCGCGGAGGACGCGGACCTGATCGGCGAGCTGCGGGAGCGGGTGTGGACCCGCGGCCGGCTGGCCTCGGCCGTTCGCGAGGGCAAGGAGACCGACGGCGCGAAGTTCTCGGACTACTTCGACTTCGACGAGCCGTTCACGAAGATGCCGTCGCACCGGATCCTGGCGATGTTCCGCGGCGAGAAGGAGGACGTGCTCTCGCTGACCGTCGAGCCCGAGCCCGCCGGGGTCGAGGTCGAGGGACCGACGGAGTACGAGGCGACCATCGCGCGGAAGGTCGGCGTCGAGAACCAGGGGCGTCCGGCCGACCAGTGGCTGGTGGAGACGGTCCGCTGGGCCTGGCGGACGAAGATCCTGGTGCACCTCGGCATCGACCTGCGGATGCGGCTGCGGCAGGCCGCCGAGGACGAGGCTGTGCGGGTGTTCGCGGCCAACCTGCGGGATCTGCTGCTGGCCGCTCCGGCCGGAACTCGCGCCACGATGGGGCTCGACCCGGGCTTCCGGACCGGCGTGAAGGTCGCCGTCGTCGACGCCACTGGCAAGGTCGTGGCGACGGGTGTGATCTATCCGCACGTGCCGCAGAACCAATGGGACAAGTCGATCGCACAGCTTGCTCAGCTTGCCGCCGCACACCAGGTCGATTTGATTGCCATCGGCAACGGGACGGCGTCGCGGGAGACGGACAAGCTGGCTGCCGAGCTGATCGCGAAGCACCCGGAGCTCTCGCTGACGAAGGCGGTCGTGTCCGAGGCGGGCGCATCTGTCTACTCGGCTTCGGCGTTCGCTTCGCAGGAGCTGCCGGGGATGGACGTGTCGCTGCGCGGCGCGGTGTCGATCGCGCGGCGACTGCAGGACCCGCTGGCCGAGCTGGTGAAGATCGACCCGAAGTCGATCGGCGTCGGGCAGTACCAGCACGACCTCCCGGAGAACTCGCTGTCCCGTTCGCTCGACGCGGTGGTCGAGGACTGCGTGAACGCGGTCGGCGTGGATCTGAACACCGCGTCGGCGCCGCTGCTCACCCGGGTCTCGGGGATCACGCCGGGCCTGGCGGACAACATCGTCGTGCACCGCGACCAGAACGGTCCGTTCACCTCGCGCTCCTCGTTGAAGGAGGTGCCGCGGCTGGGGCCGAAGGCATTCGAGCAGGCGGCCGGGTTCCTCCGGATCCCCGACGGTGACGACCCGCTGGACTCGTCCAGCGTGCACCCGGAGGCGTATCCGGTGGTGCGGCGGATCCTCGACTCGACCGGCTCGGATCTGAAGGCGCTGATCGGTTCGCCGGCGCTGAAGTCGCTGAAGGCGGCCGAGTTCGTCGACGACATGTTCGGGCTGCCGACCGTGACGGACATCCTGGCCGAGCTGGAGAAGCCCGGGCGCGACCCGCGGCCGGCGTTCAAGACCGCAACCTTCGCCGAAGGTGTGGAAAAGATCGCCGACCTCAAGCCGGGGATGCTGCTGGAGGGCCAGGTCACCAACGTGGCGGCGTTCGGGGCGTTCATCGACGTGGGGGTCCACCAGGACGGGCTGGCGCATGTGTCGGCGCTGTCGAAGACCTACGTCAAAGACCCGCGCGAGGTGGTCAAGCCGGGCGACATCGTCAGGGTCAAGGTCCTCGAGGTCGACATCCCGCGGAAGCGGATCTCCCTGACGCTGCGACTGGACGACGAGCCCGGCGCCCCGACCTCAGGCGGCCGCTCCGGCGAAGGACGTTCGGCCCGCGCCGGCGAACAGCGCGGCCCGGGTGGCGGCGGCGGTCAGGGCCGCGGAGACGGCCAGGGTCGTGGAGACGGTCAGGGTCGTGGTCCGGGCGGTCAGGGCGGCGGTCGCGGTCCGGGCGGCGGACAAGGACGCGGCCCCGGCGGCGGTGGGAACCGCGGCGGCGGCCAGGGTGGCGGCGGTAAGGGCGGCCGTGGCGGTCAGGGCGCGGGCAACTCCCAGGGCGGCAAGAAGGCCGAGACCCCGATGGACGAAGGCTCCCTCGCCGAAGCCTTCCGCAAAGCAGGCTTCACCGTCCGCTGAGGACACGAGCGACACACCTCAGGCACCGGGCGGGACGGCGCTCTTGCCGTCCCGCCCGAGTTCATACCCGGCCCCTTCCACCGCTCCGCGGAGCTGCGCCGCCAAAAGCTCGCGTTCGCTGGTTACCGTGACCAGGCCGGTCGGCAGATCCACGTCGACCGCAGTCACGCCAGCCAGCTTGTCGAGCTCGTCACTCACAAATCCGACACAGTGCGCACAGGTCATCCCCAGAACGTGGAACGTCTGCGTGCTCACGCGTGTCCACCTGCGCGAGTGAGTTGCGTAGTACGGTGCAGCCGGCCGTCTGGAGCCAGTTCACCGAAGAGGTAGACCTCGGTGGCCACCTTCTGGCCCTTGCGCATCTCGGCGTGGATCGTGAAGCGGGCAGCGAGTCTGTCACCCGTCCGGTGCGCCTCATGCACCTCGAACCGCCAGCTGACCAGGTTCTTCCGGACCGGTCGCAAGTGGGCGATCAGCTTCTCCCTGTCGAGTTCGATGCCGTCCGCGACCTGCACGATGTCGGGCGTGCAATACCGGTCCACGACATCGGCCGCTTCCTCGTCGCCTGCCATCGCATCCCGCGTGAACGAGGTGTAGAACTCCTCGACGAATCTCTCGGCGGCCAGGTCGACAGTCATCATGCCTCCAGTTATCTTTGACGATGGTGTCAAAGGTAAGCCGTCACGCTATTCTTGACAAGGTGTCTGATCTAACGCAGGGCTCGACGGAACGGAAGCGACGCCGACGCTCGGACGCCCACCGCAGCCGGAGCGCCATCCTGGCGGCGACCATCACGGTGCTCGGCGAGGACCCCGACACGAGCGTGGAGGGCATCGCCTCGGCCGCGGGCGTCACCAGGCAGACCGTGTACGCGCACTTTCCCTCGCGCGATGCCTTGCTGAGGGCCGTCGCGGATCACCTGACGGCCGAGGCCCTCCAGATTTGCGGCGACCTCGATCTCGAGAGCGGCTCGGCGACCGACGCCTTGTTCCTGTTGCTCGACACTGGCCGGACGTTCTTCGACCGTCACCCGGTCAAGCTCTATCCGGCGGCCGCGACCGGCGACGCTGAACGGCACGAGCCCGTCGTCGAACTACTCACCCGGATCATCCGCCGCGGCCAGACCACCGGGGAGTTCACCCGGGAGCTCCCACTCCCCTGGCTGGTGACGTCGACCATCGCCTTGTCGCACGCCGCGGCCGACCTTCCCCCAAGCAAGGCAGCCAGCACCCTCCGCAGCACCCTCCTCCGCCTCCTCGCCACCCACTGACCGGACCCGCAGCACTCACCAACCGCGCTCACCGAGGCTCTGCGGGCGGCTACAGGTTGACGGCGCGAGCGACGGCGCCGGTTGGTGAGTGCTGCGGGTCCGGCTGAACAGCGCCCGGCGGTCAGTCCGCGAGGTGGGCTGCCAGGGTTGCGTGGTGGAGCTGGGTCCAGGCGATGGAGGCGAGGATCTCCGCGTGCTTGGCCGCCGAGAACGGGTCGGGTTGGGCAGCGCGGAAGTTGAGGATTCGGTGTTGTTGGCGGTCCAGAGCTGCCAGGAGTTCTGAGCGGACCCTGTAGCCGAGTTGCTCGTCACCGGTCGCGTAGGCGTTGCAGAAATGGCGCATACGGTGGGTCTGGATCCCGGCTGGGGCTGAGGAGCTGCCAAGGTTCAGGAAGGTCCAGAGGAGGTAGGCGATGTCGTCGGCGCGGGGGCCGGGGGTGGCGTCGTCGAAGTCGATGACGGCTACTGGGGTGCCGGAGCGCAGGATGGTGTTCCAGGGGGCCAGGTCGTTGTGGCACACAGTTTCGGCAGACCCGGACTCGGGTGTACCGGCTCCTCAGGTGGCCCTGGCGACATTCAGACGACGGGTTCGCGGGCGTCGTAGGTGGCTCGGGCGGTGGCTACTTCTGACTGGTGGGTTTCGGTCCAGGTGACGAGGGACTGAATGGTGTCGTGCAGGGTGACGCCTAGCGGGGTCAGCTCGTAGTCGACCCGCGGGGGCACGACCGGGTGGACCGTGCGGCGGACCAGGCCGTCGCGTTCCAGTTGGCGAAGGGTGACGGTGAGCATCCGCTGGCTGATGCCGTCGATGGTCTTCTTCAGCTCGGTGAAGCGCAGTTTGCGGTTGTCGAGCAGCGCGATCACCAGCAACGACCACTTGTCGCCGATCCGGTCCAGGATCTGCCGGACCTCACAGTCCTCCCGCGTGTCCCACTGGAACGCGTCCTCGGTGCAGCAGGAGTTACTCGGTTCCTTGAAAGTGCCTTCTTCCATAATTCCTCATGGTTCCTCACGATGGAGTCAGTTACAAGAGATAACCGACCCCACTTCGAAGAACCACCAGAGGAGCTTCACCCGTGGCCACCACCGTGACCCAGGAACGCCTCACCGGCCGGGCCTGGGCTGTTCTGCTCGTACTCTGCGGCGCGATCTTCCTGGAGGGCATCGACGTCTCGATGATGGGCGTCGCGCTGCCGTCCATCCGGGCCGAACTCGGCCTGTCCACCACCGAACTGCAGTGGGTCGTCAGCGCCTACCTGCTCAGCTACGGCGGCTTCGTACTGCTGGGCGGCCGCGCGGCCGACCTGCTCGGCCGGCGCCGGATGTTCATCGGCTGGCTGGTCGTGTTCCTGCTGTTCTCCGGCCTGGGCGGCTTCGCGAACGAGGGCTGGGTGCTGATCGTGGCTCGTTTCGTCACCGGCATCGCCGCCGCCTTCATGACCCCGGCCGGCCTGTCCATCATCACGACCACCTACCCCGAAGGCCCGCAGCGCAACAAGGCCCTGCTCGTGTACGCCGGGACCGCGGGCGCCGGGTTCTCCCTCGGGATGGTGGCCGGTGGTCTCCTGACAGCGATCGACTGGCGCTGGGTCTTCTTCGCTCCGGTGGTGCTGGCCGCGATCATCCTGGTCGGGGCGCTCGCGTTGATCCCACGCGAAGCCAACCCGGCGCTGACCAGGACGGGATTCGACCTCACCGGGGCGTTGACGTTGACCGGAGCGATGCTGCTCCTGGTGGCCACAGTCGTCCGCGCGCCCGACGTACAGGCTGGTCAGACTCTTGCCACGGTGGTCGGCGGACTGGCGTTGTTCGGCTTGTTCCTGCTGGTCGAGCGGCGGGCGGCCGCGCCCTTGGTGCGCTTCGGGTTGTTCCGGAGTGCGTCGTTGGTCCGGGCGAATCTCGGGGCGATCCTGCTGGTCGGGTCGTTCGTCGGATTCCAGTTCGTGACGGTTCTTTATCTGCAGGAGTTGCGGCACTGGTCGGAGTTCGAGACCGGACTCGCGTTGATGGTGCTCGGTCTCGATGCGATTCTCTCGCCTCTCCTGACGCCGTGGCTGGTGGAGCGTTTCGGCAACGGGCGGGTGATGTTCGGCGGGTTCGTGTTCGCGGCGGCCGGTTATGCGTTGTTCCTGCCGCTCGGAGCGGATTGGACGTATGCCGCGATGCTGCCGACCTTCCTCCTGCTGAGTTTGGCGTTCTCCTTTGCCTATGGACCGTTGACGATCGCGGCGACCGACGGCGTCGCCGAAGAGGAACAAGGGCTGGCCGGCGGGGTACTGACCACCTCGTTCCAATTCGGCTCCGCGCTCGGTCTTGCCGTTGTCGCCGCCATGCTGGCGACCGCGGACGAGCTGACCCTGGACGGCTTCCGTACTGCGCTCCTGGTGCCGCTCGTCGCGGCCGTACTGGGGCTCGCCGCAACCGCGCCTGGCTTGAAGAAGCGAACTACTTCGGCAGCGCCGGCAGGTAATCCCGGCTGAGATAGGAGGTGTAGCTGATGACCGAGGGAATCGGCACGTTCAACTTGCCGGCGTCCTCGGTCAGCATCTCCTCCCTCCCGAGCACCACGCCGGTCTTCACATCGAAGATGACCGTCTTCTTCGACGGGAGGCCGCCGCCGTCGCTGACCAACGAGAAGGCGACGCCGCGGCGGCCGAAGCGATCGACCACCGTCCCGTCGGCCGTGATGCCGGGCTGGTCCGCGAGGAGCGTCATCAGCGCGGCCCTGAGCTTCGGGCCCGGGTTCGCCTCCGCCTGCAGGTCCCCGAGCGCGGCGAGGAACGAATCAGGGCTGTTGCCGGGGTGCGCATAAGCCAACTGGTTCTTCAGTACGGCCGGGTCTGCCGACAATTCGTTCGGCCAGTAGACCCCGATGGGATCACCGAGCTGCCCGTCCTGCAGGCTCCGGATCTGCCTGTCCACGACGTACGCCGTCGCAGCCTGCGGCTCGATGTAGGACTCGGTCATGTCACCGCTGACCAGGTACCAGCCCTTGGTGGTCAGTCGCAGTACCGGGCCGCTCGGCACCTCGGCCGGCAGCGCGCGAACCCGGGCGGCAAAGTCCAGCAGTTGCTCCTTCGCGGGCCGCTTGTCCTGCGGCGTGTACTTCAGCAGCGGCGGCGTCCCCGCGTGGGCTGTCCCGGGCCCACCCTCTTCTGAACTACCCGCCCACGGCTGCGCCACCAGTACGACGACCACCAGCGCCCCGGCCAGTCCGGTCATCGCCAGCCGCCCGTACGTCGCCCGCTTCCCCCGGCGGCGCGTGGTCCCGACAATCTTCCGCAGGTCGTCATACGCCTGCGCATCGAGCTGGTCATCCACCTGCCCGCGAGCGGGATCTGCCGCCTGCAGCAACTCCTTGATCTGCTGGTCAGTCATCGCCTTCCCCTTTCCGCACAGCCAGTACGCCGACCGCGGGCGCAGCCTGGTCCTTCAACAACTCCCCCAACTTCCGGCGGGCCCGATGGACCCGCACCTTGAAGGTGTTCGGCGAGCAGCCGGTGATCCGTGCGCCGGCAGCCAGGTCCACGCCCTCCCACTCGACCAGCAGCAGCGCTTCCTGGTCCTTCGGTGACAGCCGGCCGAGCGCGGCCCGCACGTCGAGCACCGCGTCGACCGCGCCCATCGGGTCGAGCTGGCCGGCCACACCGACGGCGATCACCGAGCTGACCCGTTGGGTCAGCGCCGAGCGACGCTTCTCCGAGCGCAGGAGATTCGCCGTCACCTTGCGGGCGGTCCCGTACAGCCAGGGGAGTTCCTCGTCCTCGGCCAACTCGATCCGCCGGCGCCACAGCACCAGGAACACCTCGGCCGCGACCTCCCTGGCGGACTCCGGGCCCACCCGGCGAACGCCGTACGCGTAGATCGCCGGATATCTGCGTCGGTAGAGCTCCGCGAAGTCTCTCTCGTCCCGCACCCGACCCCCCTCGTGGTGTCTCGGGGGCCCTTTCCGGGCCCCTCTGAATCGCTCTGTGTCCGGCTGACCCCCAAGGGTTACCAGGAAGTCCTACTTTTCCACCCAGCCGGAAAGGAGGGCCTGTTCGAATCGTTATTTGAAAATCCCTGCAAACATTCTTGACAGTCGAAAACAGGCCTCTCACCGGAACCGGTCCCGACCGCTCTGACCAGCGGTTTCACCGTTGTAACGGGAGCAGCGTAAGGCCTCTGTAAAGGTCCCTGCCGGTCCATTCCGGTAACCGGCTTTTTGCGGTGTCCTTTACTTAAGCAAGCCGCCCTGAGCTGAAGGATCCCCCTCATGACCGAGTCGCTCGACATGCCCGCAGAGCACCGCCGGGTGCGGGTCTGGTTCGGCGGCCACCCGATCGCGGATCACACCGCGGCCGCGGACCAGGCAGCGCAGTACGAAGAGGCCATGCGCCGCCGGTTCGCCTGCCTCCGCGTGACCAGCGAGCCCGTAGTGGCGATCGCCGAGCCCGTGCTCGCGATGACCGCGCCGGAGCGCTCGCGATGACCACCCGCCCGACGTTGCTCGGCTACGTTCGCGCCGACGCGCTGAGCTGCGCGGAGGAACTCGCGGCAGCGACCGACGAACTGGTCGCCTTCGCCAGCGCGGAGGGATTCACCCTCGGCACCGTCTACACCGAGCGCGACGCCGCCGAGTCCGCCGCGTTCCACGCGCTGCTGGACGAGGCGAAGCGGACGGATATCCGCGCGGTCGTAGTACCGACTCTGCAGCACCTCGGCGCAGTCGGAACGCCGGCGGCGCTGCAGCAGCAACTCGAATTCCATCAGGCCCACGTGTGGGCGGCCGGCACGAGATAACCCCCCAGCAAGCGGAGCTGACGTCTTGACCCCTGCATCGGCGTCGGTTCCGCTCTCCACCTCCACAGCTGCACCGGTCAGACCCGGGTGGTAGTGGACCAATCAAGGCCCCACCGGCTGCTACCGGTGGGGCCTTGTCGTTGGTCAGCCAGCTGAAGATTGCCTCAAGCAATGATCGTGTAGCCGTATTTCTTCATCACCGCGGCGGTGGCGGCATTGAAGACGCCGGTGACCGGCAGTTTGAAGCGCTGCTGGATCTTCTTCGTCATTTGCTGGAAGTGCAGGTGCCAAGGAACTCCGGCCGGTGGCCGCGTCTCCGCCCTCGAGATCGCCGCGATCTTCGGGTGCGCCGCCCAGGCCAGCACCTGCGCCCGGTCCGCACCCCAGACTCCGCTCATCGCGTCATGCTTGCGCGCGTATTCCATCGCACCGAGCGAGATCGTGGTGTTCGGCACCGGTGGCGGCTTCGCACCCGGTGCGGCCGGGTGGTATTTCAGATAGATCTCCCACGTCATTCCGTAGTACCCGGGCGGCCCGTCATCCTTGCCCCGGTTCGCCAGCCCGTTCTTGAGCCGCCTGTACTCCGCGATCTGGTGAGCCGCACCCCGGGACAGATCCTTGTCCCCGGCAGCGATCGCGTGCACGTGGTACGGCCATTTGCCCTGAGCCGGAGTCCGCAACCAGGCGGCGAACCCGACCTGCCGCAACGCCAGCACGACCGCCTTGCGCTGCGCCGCGGTCAACGCGGCGGCGGCCACATCGACCGCGCCCCCGCCGTCGTGCGTCCCGGCGGACGCGGTCACGCCGCCCTTGTTGTACGAACCCTGCATGATCGTGAACTGGAGCTTGGCCAGCTTCTCCGCGGCCTGGACCATCGCCACGGTCCGCTGGTTCAGCTGCTCGCCCCGCCAGACAACCCTTGTCTCAGGCATCTATTCCTCCGAGGATCTTCGCCGCGTCCTCCGCGGCGCCGAGCGCTTCCAGCTCGTCCAGATCCTCCTCGGTCAGCTCGTCCTCGAGAATCTCGTCGTAGACGTCCGCCATCATCTCCCCTTCCCCCACAGCCCGTCCGCGACCTCCCCCGGCCACGGAACCGTTCTCCAGGTTAGGGCGAGGCGGTGTCAGCGTCCACGATCATCCGGCCGCGAGCGTATGAGGAACGTCAAGTTTTCGCTGGCACCGGGGTGTGAGGGTGAGCGACTGGGGTACCTGTGGGAGTGTCCCGCGGTTCGGTCGGCCCCATTCGGGCATGGGTGGAGCTCACCGAGCCGCGAGTTCTCCCACTGAGGGGCGGGAGAACGACCGAAGGCGGCGCGGGCGTATCCCACGATGCGCCCGCCCCCTGGCTCAGGAGCGGGTCAGAGAGCCGAGGCGACGAAGAGGTAGCGGTTCAGGCTGAAGAAGTAGCTGTCGCCCAGGCCGCGGAGATCGTCCGCCCAGGCCTGCGCTTCCGCTTCGGTGACGCCGGCCCGACCGGGCACGAAGGCGGCCACGATGTCGATCAGCCCGGCGCTGTAGGTGCGGGGATCGAAGCCCGCGTTCAGCATCGGGACCACTTGCAGATGGGTTCGGGTGAACCCGGCCTTACCCAGCATGTCCCCGAAGGTGCGGGGCAGGTGTGGATCCTCCAGATGTTCCTCGAAGGCCGTCAGCACCCGGGTCATCCGGGTGTCGTCACTGGATCGCCAGACGATCGAACCCCAGTCGGTGTCCAGCACGACCACGCGGCCGGCAGGCCGTAGTACGCGCCGGATCTCGTCGAGGGCCCCCGGCACGTCGTCAAGGTACTCGAACACCTGGGTGGAGACCGCGACGTCGAAGCTCTCGGCGCCGTGCGGGAGCCGCGCCGCCGACGCGAGCTCCAGCTCGATCTCCGGCCCACCCGGCACCTTCGACCGGGTGCCGGCGATCCCCAGCATGCTGTCGCTGATATCGATACCACAAACCCGCCCTTCAGGCCCGACCTCGGCCGCCATCTCCGCCGCCAGCAGTCCCGGCCCTACTCCCACGTCGAGGACCCGGTCGCCGGGCCGCAGCGCCAGCGAGGTCCGGACGACCCGGCGCTGCTCGATCACGTCAGGCGTCGTGTAGACCGACTCGATCTGCCGCGACACCTCCGGATCGAACTGCAGATTGCTCATTCCACTCACCTTTCCGACACACGTGCTCCACATCATGGTCCGCACGGACGCATTTCCGGGAGGGCCTGGCCGAGGGTGTTCGAATCTGCCCCGGGCAGCCCCGATCCCGCTCCTGAACGAATGCTGGCGGTGACGCCGCGTAAGGAGGAGAATCCCGAGGGGACCGGACTCTGGGGGGTCAGGCCTTGCGGACTGGGGAGGGGATCGGATGACGTCCGTCGTGGTTCGCGGCGCTCGGAGGTCTGCTGGCCACGCCATCGGTGCTTTCGGCAATGATCGAGACAGTGCGCGGCTGGTTCAGGACTGGTTGCGGCGTCGTGGAGGCACGGACAGTGACGGGGGCGCGTAGGGCGCTGGTCGTC
>NZ_DASRXP010000504.1:0-17610 GCF_035687465.1 Kribbella sp. | reverse complement strand
GAGGCAACATCCGTCAGTTCTCGCCACGTCCCGTAGAGGATCAGATCAGATGAGACACCCTGAGTCGTCGCTGCCGAGTGGGCGACCAGGAGGCAACTCACTGACTTACCTAGTCCAGGTTCCCCCAGGAGCAGCACGCTGCTGCCACCGCGCAGCGACGCCGCTAATCGACCCTCAGCTGAGCCAGGCTGACCGGGTCGCGAGGGAAGCAGTCCGCCAGCGTTGCGCAGATCGCCAGATTCCAAGACGTACGGTGGTTCGACTACCCGCCCCGCGCTAAACAGATCCGAAACCGAATCGCGCCCAAGTGGATCACGTTGACGCGACATACGCTCCCTGATCCGCTGCGGTTGCTGGAGTGCAAATGCGAGCGGAAGGCTACGAATTCCAGCTTGCACCAACGACTTCAAGCCTTCGCTATCGGAGGGGCGATAGCTACTACACCAATTGGGGCGATCCGTCATAAGCTGATTTATGAAAACTGCGTGCCCAAAAGGGATGCTTGACAACGTGGGGACCTCATACGCTAGATGCAATCCATGCCAATCTTCGGCATCAACGTACGAGTGCACTGGCAAAACTTGCGGCGCCTGACGGCGCGCGAGCATTGTCGGAGGGTTGAGGCGAATGAAGTCGAGAAGCTGCCGCACAGTGCTCTCCAGTGTGCTCGGCAGGTAGACCAAGGTTGGCCGCCCCAAGGCTTTCGCTGTGAGCACCTCAACCTGAAAGAGCGTGGGGATAACATCCCTTCGATCGTCAGGAGGAATCACACCCAACGATCGCAACTCTGCTTCCATCTCGTCGGGCACCTCCTTGACTGCGAAAGGAGTCCCGGCACCCTCGCCAACTAGTCCGATGATGATGTCATGTTCAAAGACTGCCCTAACAGACGCCGCATGCGTGTGAAGCGCTGGGTTCATTATGAACCCAGGAACATCCCATACATCGCAAAGCAGACCTGCGCCCTCAACAACTTGCCGCGTGATGTCACGAGCCATCTCGGTACCTTTACCTACGGAAACCACCTGGACCCGCCAAGGTCTCGCCATGGTCGCGATCACCTCCGACTCATCAAGCAGTTATGCCCGATCGCTCGATATCATCCTTCATGGAGGTCCATCGAATCACGTCTCGGCCCTACTGTCACCAGCTACCTTCAGGCTGAGTCGTGGGAGTCAGAGTGTTGTCAGCTATAGCTCAAGCGTCAACGAATGAACGCCTTGCACTGTGGATACACGAACTGAACTACGCCGGATGGATCGGAACTTTCCTAAAACTCCGCTATGGACGTTCGAACACCCATAGCGACTCGACGGGGTTGCGTATATTGTTGATCTTCCTGAACCGCACCCGACGCTCAGACTCCCAAACAGACACAAACCCCCGAGCGCGCAGCGCCTCCCGTAGATTTGCGACAGGGTCATGCTCCTTCGCGAGTCTCGTCTGAGATTGTCCGACCACGATAGCCAGAAGGCCGCCGGGCCTCAGAACGTCATAGACCTTCGCGAATGCTTCGTCCATAGCAACCAGGTACTCGCCGAGTCGCTGGACGTTTCGACGATCCCTACGCGCGCCGGCCTCATTTGCGAGGTCATCTGAGTAGCCTGGCCAAGGGTCAACCAACCAGCTGAGATATTGGGATCGAACGTAATCATTCATTCCAAAGTAGGGAGGCGATGTCACAACCACGTCGACCCGCGATTGCACGCCCTGGTCGAGGTCTTGCGCTCGCATAGCAATCAACGCCGGAGCGTTATCCAGCCCCAGATCGCAACCGGTCGCAACCAATTCGGCATGGGCGACCGCCGCCCCGCGGGCCACCCGGACAATTTTGTCGCGATAGTCAGCGGGGAGATTTGCCGCAGTCGCAGGAGGGGCCAGAGTGCGGGAGCGGTCGACAATATAGGTGTAATGAACGTCGCGGAGTTCTGACGATCGATGCAGTAACGACGAGAGGATCGCGCGCAAGATTGACACCCTCGCCTCGCCAGCGATGCTAGCGAGCCAGCGCTTCGCTACAACAATATCCCGCAGTGCCTGCCGGCTAAACCATTGCTCAGCATCGCACTCAAACCCACCTAGAGCGCAAAGCTCTTTTGACGAGCTACTCGCTAGATCTTCCTTTGATTTTGCTTGAAAAGCCCAATAGTCGGCTGCGAACTCGTCGCCCCATTCAGGTGATCCGTCGGAAAGCAGTTGGATCTTCGCCCGGCCGATCTCGACTGCAAACCGGTTGCTGTCCACTCCATACGCACGCATTCCACGTATCCAGGCTTCAAGAGGACCCACAGCACTGCCGGCAAATGGATCTAAGTAGACGCCGCCGTCTGGGGCCAGAATATCCAGAAGCGTGCCAGCCAATGCTGATGGGAATGGGGCAGGATACCAGTGAAGACTGTGAATCCCTTGGGTAGATCTATTGGGGACATACCCTCGGAAGTCCCAATCAACTCTCTCCAGTCGCGTATGAAGAGCACGATTCACGCTGTCAATACTCATTCGTCAGACCGCGCAACCACCATCGAGCGACGCGTCCCGAGCCAACGTGTGTCAGCGGTCTCCACGTCTTGTAAAAGAACGTCCGAAAGTACTTCAATTGCGCTTGTTATCAAGGTTGACTTCGCGTCTCTATTTCTGGCAATCGCCCGAGGCGTACCAATTACGCCGAGAACACCAGGGGTGGCGGCGATCGATTTAGGTTGAGGAAGTTCATGACTCGAGGGCGGATACGGGATCTCCTCGACATCATCAAATAGCGTCGGACTTAGGGTCTGGGGTAATCGAATAGGGCGCTCCCGTTTGTCGACATAGAAATTGATGTAGACGTCGCAACCGAAAAGCGCTCCCAAACGATCACAGAGAACTACCGTGTTCTTTTCAGAGTTGCTGCCCATCAACGGCGAAAGGTCATCGATCCACGCACTCAACAAGAGCGGCGCGGGTCGACCGAGCCTGAAACTATCAATGAGTTCGCGGGACTTGGCGTGCATACGAAGATGCTCATGGACCAGCTCAGGCTCGGTCAGCGTCCACGCGCTAGATTCTCGGAGTTCGGGATCAACTTTAGAGCATTCTTCGAGCGCCCACTTGATCGTCGCCTGTGCAATAAATTCCCGCTCATTGTCGAGTATGGCACTGTAAAGACGTCGCCTCAATATTCGCCAGCGGCCGACGGCGTCCGCCGGATCCGTGGCGATGCAGACCTTCTCCCCATCCCAGCGTAGAGCGAGGGCGACCTCATATGGATGAAGCGATTCATGAGCTCGAACGAGACCCATTGCCGTTGTCGCTCGTATTACGTTGTCGATATTGTCCAAGTCAAGATCACCGTGTACAGCTACGCCGAGGGGATGACGTGCAGCGGTGAGATCAGCAACCCCTGTCGAGGACAGCAGTCCGCCAGGCTGCGCGCGGGGCGCCAACTCGTCCCGTAGGCGGCAGTGTCTGCCGAGGAAGACTTGCGCATGCTGACTTCCGAGCAAATTTGGCTTCGCCCCCAGTACGCTGGCCAACTCGGCCTCATGATCAAAGCCATCGCGCGAGAGAAATTCCTCAAATAGATGGCTATATGCCGGTGTCGCCGCATCGTGGTAAAGGCCAGCGAGTGCCAGCGCCTCTGCCGAGTCAGATTCCAACTCATTTTGTTTCGCCCACCAGAACGCGAGATGACCTACTCCAACTGAATGTTCGTAGCGGCTAACATTTGCAAAGCTTGGATAGTCAAAGAAGGGTATATTTGGCATCCGGACTTCACGCAAGCGCAATAAGAGCGGGCACGATTGGGCGAGCTTGCGTGCGCTCTTGGGTAGCTCGACTTTCCCGTATATGCGGTCGTACATCACCCGGCGACTCCACACGAACCGTCAGTGTTCAACGCCCGAGAAGGTGTATCCCAGCTATGCGGCCGGCGCACGGCCAGGACTTCGTATGACTCGGTTAATTCAGCTCGCTCAGATCTCGGCGCTCTCGCAAGCGCACCAGAGAGGCGTGCTGTCGTGTAAAAATCTCGATATCCCTGAGCCACCGAGTCGAGGATTGCCGATAGCGGCATGTCTGCGCTGCGCCACAGAATATCACCCATTGGCGATATTTTGTCATCGAGGCATAGGGGCAGCCACTCCGCCGCATGACCGAAGGTTTCGGAGAACAACTGAGTGCCCGGATAGACCGCAAGCGGATTAAAGTGCGCGAAATCGAGATTCAATGAACACGCAAACTTAATTGTCTGATCGATATCTTCCATAGTCTCGCCCGCTCCGCCAACTATGAACGTGCCTGCAGCCCTAATCCCTGTCGAAACTAATCGGTCCACAGAGTCCCTGGCCTGCTCAGGGAGTAGGCGCTTTCTAAATTGCTTCAGCTGCGCTAAGTGGCCTTTTTCGATACCCATATTGACCTGCCGGCATCCGACGCTTTGCAGCGCCTGTAGTGCCGATTCAGACATCGCATTAACTGCGTCGCAGCGAAGCTCGAGTTGGAATGTCCCCGTCCATTCAGCATTCGAAAGTGCCTCACAGAACTCAAGGATTCGGGTATTCAATTGTGCAGAACGGATGAACAAGCAATCGTCATAGAAAATAACCTGCTCAATTTCTAACTGCCGGAACGAGCGTATCTCATCAGTCACTCTGTGTGGAGAAAGACGGCGCACCTTGCGGCCACTTGAGAGCGGCGCGGCACAGAATGTGCACGAATACGGGCATCCACGGGAGAGGAAGGCAGCAGTGGCCCGCCCGCTGCCTACGGCGCGCCTTGCTGACGGGACATCGAATCCTGGCAGCAGATCGCGCGCAGGCAGCTCAAGGTCGTCGAGATTCGCCGTGCGATGAGGTTGTGCGATCCATCGACCTGGCAAACCGACGCCGCTAGCGACCTCCGGAGCCCGCCCAGCCTGAAGATTGTTCCAGATGCTCACTATGGGCTCCTCCCCGTCACCGGCAACATATGCATCTACTGGGAGGTAGGTTGTACAGACGTCATCGATCATTGGCGCCGCACAGAGTGGACCGCCCACGACAAGCGCCGCAGATGTCATCTCGCGGGCTGCGACGAGGATCCTGTGTGTTGATCGGAGGTTGGCCGTGACGAGCGGTCCCACCCCTATCAGCTTGACGCTTCCGGCTCCTCCGAGTATCTGCTCTGTCGCTGCGAGCACGGCGTCCTCGTCGCCAACCTGATATGCAGGTAGCCGCCTCGCCATGTCCTCAATCCTTACACTTGCACCCGTTGTCCGTATGGCCGCAGCAAGGTAGGCAAGCCCGATGGGCGCTATCCGGCCGCCTCCCTGGCGGAGAGGATACGGCGGATTGATGAGTAGGACGTCAACGTCGTCACTCTGCGTCAGATGCATGTCTACACCCAGATGAAGTAGGTTCTACAGGATAGCCCCTTGAGACACGCTTATGGGCCACTCAGGTTGCGTCTTGGGGCCCAACGCAGCAGCTCCGATCGTCGATCTCAATTTGGCTGGGTATCGATATGCGTCTCAGGTCCGTGTCTGGGCATGGACCTGGCCCTGTCTCGCCGAGATCCTGCTTGGGACAGATCTCCAGCGGGCGGTTCGGATTCCATCGTTCGCGATCGACCAGTTCTCCGCATCCGTCCGTTTGACCGAGTTTTTAACTGCGGTAAGTGCCGGAGATGTCGAGGTCGACGTACTACATGATCCGCGGGTCGTCGGGGTCGGCCCCATAGGTCTCGACGAAGCGGCGAGCGGGCCGCCGTACTGGGGTTTAGGCCGCCGGAGAGGCTCTCGTGCATCGGGGCGGCATCGATGGTAACGATCGCCGGTGCCGAGGTGGCTGACATCCAGTACTCCGCTGAACCGGACGGTGCTGGGATCGAGTTCGATGCAGCGTAGTCGCCGTGGGTGACCGCATCGGGCTCACCGGAAAGGGTGAGGTGAAGGGACATGAGTCGATGGGTAGATCGTGCAGTCGGCGGCGACCTTCGGCGATCGCGGTGAGAGCACGCGAGCACGGGAAGTCTGTGCTGGCGAGCCAGACCAGGCGGTCCGCCTCCGCATCAATGCCCTGTCCTTCCTTGTGGAAAAGGACTTCCTCGGCCCGCGCCAGGCGGACGACGGTCGCGGCGGACATGCCGAGGTGGACCGGCTCCGCGCTGTGGGCGCCGTACCGGTCCAGCAGAGCGTCGAGGTTCACTCAGCGAAGATTACGGCCTGGCGCCCGGATCAGCTCACGCTTTCTCAGCACGCTGATCAGGCGGATTTCAAGGCACTGAGGACCACTTCGGTGGAGCAGACCGCAATGCCGAGGGCGTCCAGTTCGTCGGGGGCCGCGGGGGTCCACTGTGACAGCGCATCTCGTGCCGCGACGGTCCGAAGGTCCCGCTCGGTGGCATCGATCATCGTCGAGCGTGGGCAGTTCGGGTAGTTGCAGCCAGCAACGACCACGGTGCTGACGTCCTGCAGATGTGCCAGCAGCTCCGTTTGGTAGAAGGCACTCCAGCGAGGCTTGTAGAGCACATACTCGTTCTCGCCGAGCTGCTGCGGCTTGCCGGCCAGCAGCAGCTCGGCAGCCAGCTCCACGGGCGGAGTGATCAGCGCTGACCCCGGCGATCCAGGTGCGACGATCGAGGCGCCGGACCTGATCAACGCCCGGCGAGACAGATCAGCGTTGCTACCGTCCGGCAGATAGAGCCGAACCGCATGCACGACCGGCCTACCGGCCGCCCGGAACGCCTCAGCCAGTCGCTCCACTTGAGGAACGACCTCTGTCGTGCCCGGGATCGCGTACGGGCCGGTCGCGAAGTCACGCTGCAGATCAACGGTCAGCAGGGCACTCTTGCCGAACTCTGGCGAGGTGTATTCGTCCACCCGGCCCACAGTAGGTGCTCTTAGTCCGCGAAGGCGCCTGAGTTGTCGAGGTCGATGTACTGCCTGATGCGCGGGTCATCAGGGTCGGCGCCATAGGTTTCGGCGAAGAACCTCGCCGCCGGCGGCCCGCCGTACTGGGGGTTCAAACCGCCGGAAAGGCTCTTGTACATAAGGGCTACGTCGAGATACCGGTCGGCGGCACCGAGGCGGCTGATGTCCAGTACTCCTCTGAACTGCAGGGTGCTGGGATCGACGAAGGTGTTCGGCGCGCAGTAGTCGCCATGGGTGACGACGTCCGGGACACCCGGAAAAGGTGACACGAACGGGCACGCGTCAACGGGCAGATCGTGCAGGTGGCGGAGTCCTTCAGCGATCGCCGTCAGGGCACGCATGCGATCTTGAGATGGCCACGGCTGGGACGCATCGCGACCGGGGAGTTCCGAGGTGAGCATCCAGCCGGGGCCGCGGTCGAGCACTCGCGGACAGAGAAAGCCGGTGCCCGTCAGCCAACTCAAGCGATCCGCCTCGGCGTCGACGCTCCGCCCTTCTTTGTGGAAAAGGGTTTCGCCGCCGCGCGTCAAGCGGACGACGGTCGCGCCGGACATGCCGAGCTGGACCGGTTCGGCGCTGTGGGCACCGAACCGGTCCAGCAGAGAGTCGAAGTTCACTCAGCGAAGATTACGGTGCAACGCCGAGATCAGCTCGCCATTTGCCGTATCGCCGTCCAGCGACCAGATCATCGCGCCGCCGAGATCGCGCTTCGAGATGTACTGCGCCTTGCGCTTCATCTCGACCGGGTCGTCCCAGGTCCAGAAAGTGGTCCCGTCGAACAGCCAGGCGAAACCGGCCTTCGTGTCGCGGTGCACGGTGAAGTCGCTCAACTTCGGCTTGAGCAGGCGATAGTCCTCATAGCCCGCTTCGTACGTCGCCGGCGCGGGCCCTGTGGCCGGCTGGAAGAGCCCGTCGTTCTGGTCCGTCACACCGGTCCAGCCGCGGCTGTAGAACGGCACACCCATCACGATCTTGTTCCGCGGCGCCCCCTGCGCGAGGTACGCGTCGACGGTCACCTGCGAACTGAACTCCGGTCCCGACGGATCTCCGGCCGGGCCGTCGATCGCGGACTGCTGGTTCGTCAGCGGATCCCAGGAGCCGTGGTAGTCGTACCCCTGGGTCGTGCCGAACGTCAGGTCCTTGAAGAGCTTCTTCACCTCGAACCCGGCAGTGATCTGAGCGGGCGCGGCCGGCAGGAACGCGGTCAGGTTGTACCGCCCGCTGAACGGCCACGACAGCTTGTCCAACTGCTTGCGGTACTCGTGCACCAGCGCGGTGAAGTTCTGCTTGTCCTCCGGCCGGATCACATTGCCGGGGTTGCCCTCGCTGGCCGGCCACTCCCAGTCCAGGTCGATGCCGTCGAAGACACCCTTCGCGGCACCGGCCGGGGCGCCGGGCAGGTTGCCCTTCAGCCACATGTCCAAGCAGGACTTCACGTGCGCCGCCCGCGAGGCCGGCGTGAGCGCTGCATCCGAGAAGTACTTCGAACCGGTCCAGCCGCCGAGCGAGATGCTGATCCGTAGCTTCGGGTACTTCTTCTTCAACTGCTTGAGCTGGTTCAGGTTCCCCGCCAGCGCCTGACCCGGCTCGTCGGCCTTGCCATTGACACTCTGCTCAGCGGTGAAGGGCCGCTGGTAATCGGCCCACGGATCGCTGCTCACGCAGTTGCCCTGGGCGTCCAGGAACCCGAACGCGTAGTTCACCTCCGTGAGCTTGGCGGCACTTCCGTTCTTCACCAGGTCACTGACCAGGAAGTTGCGGTCGTAACCGCTCCAGTTGGTGTAGTAACCGACAACACGCTTCTGACTGTGAGCCTCCGCGGGCACCGCGGACAGCCCCAACGGGACCGTGATCGCGGCTGCCATCAGCAGCGCAAGACTCCGACGTTTCACCGACATGCTTCTCCCCCACCGGGCGGTTTCGAGGAACAGGTGGCTCACCTTAGAACCGCCCGGCCGACTTACGCAATGTCTCTAACGAAAGCACTTACCACCGTGGCCCAAGGTGGCACTTGTTCTTGGTGCCCGGCAGGGTGACAGTCGGGTCCATGGTCAGGCTCGTGGCTGGGGCGGTCGCAACTGGTGCGCTGGTGATACTGGCCGTGCGAGCAGACCTGGCGGCGCAGGTCGGCGGGTGGCGGACGGCTGTGGATGTCGCTGTCGGTGTCGTCTTCATCGTCGTCGCGGCCTTACCCATCGGGCCCGCTCGGCAGCGAGCGATGGTTGCCGCCGTAGGTGCTGCCTGGCTGCTCGGATCTCTCTTCGCGCAGACCCTCTCGCTTCATCAGGCAGCGCTGGTGGTCGCGTTGGTGGCGTTCCCCACCGGACTGATCCACGGCCGAATCGCCTGGCTGGTGGTCGCTCTCGCCGGATTGGTTGCTCTCGGCATCGTCCCACAGCCCGGGGTGGCGCTGCTCTTCGCTCTGGTCGCCGTCTACGCCGCGATGCGCCCACCGAGCGCTCGGTGGTATCCGGTGACCGCAGCCGGCGTGGTGGCAGTGACACTCGGCGTCAGCTGGTCGGTCTCCCAGCTGAAGGAATCGTTCGATCCGGCGCTCTCCCTCCTTGACTATCAGGTCGTCCTCGGACTGGTCGGTGTGACGTTCCCGGTCGCATACTGGTCGGCGCTACGAGCGCGTCGACGCCTCGCCGACGCGGTCCTGGTCAGTCGGCCGTTGACCGGACTTGACGGCTTCGCCGTCGTACTCGGAGAGGCGCTCGGCGATCCAACTCTGAGAATCCACCGTTGGCTGGATCGTGGGCTGGATCCTGCCGCGGGGAATCGGCAGTGGCTGACGGTGAGCGAGGCGGAGGTGCCGGTGGCTGTAGTCGCGCATCAGTCGGCGGCGCTGGAGGATCCACTCACGGCCCGGGCGGTCGAGACAGCCGTCCGGCTGGCGGTGACCAACCTCCGGCTGCAAGACGAGCAGCTCTCCCAATTGCGCGCGCTGGAGGCGGCGCGTGCGCGGGTCGTCGCAGCCGCGGACCGCCAGCGGGAGGAGGTGGCCGAAGAGCTGGGGCAGAAGGTGGCAGCCCTCCTGGGTGACGCTCAGGCTGAACTGGCCGAAGTACGAATCAGGGCCGGGACAGAGAGCACCCTGGACATCGTCGAAGCCGAACTTGCTACCGCGATCGCGGAGATCGGCGACCTGGTGGCGGGCATTCCACCCGCCACGCTGGGCGAGGGGAAGCTGCGCGATGCCCTCCAGCTCCTCGCGGCGCGAGGTCCGGCCGAGGTCGCGATCAGCGACGATGCAGCTGGTGACACCGACGCCGAGACCGCCTTGTTCTACGTCTGTTCAGAGGCATTGGCCAATGCGGCCAAGCACGCCGGCGCCAGCCGGATCAAGATCGACGTACGCCGGTACGGCGATCTGCTGGAGGCCACCATCACCGACGATGGGCGCGGTGGTGCCGACGCTTCCGGATCAGGGCTGACCGGCCTGTCCGACCGATTGGCCGTCCTCGGCGGCCGGCTCCGGGTGGAGAGTCCACCCGGAGCCGGTACGACTGTGACTGCCACCGTCCCGTGTCGGCGCCGGCTGTCCTAACCGATCTTCTGGTACGGCTCGATGTCCATCTCGGACCCATACGTGCTGGACAAGTCACTGAAGGTGAGAGTGTTGCCGGCGATCGCCCAGGTGGCCCGGACCGGCTGGTCCTTCCCCTTGGGCACGAACCAGACCTCGTGACCGGTGCCGCGGAGATCTCCGCCGGCGAGCGGACCGTCGGTGATGGTGCCACCGCAGTCATCCTCTGGATCGTCGATGGGCCGGCAGCGGACCTCCCACGTCCCGTTCCGCACAGTCATGGTCCAGGTCCCCGAAGTTCTGTCCGTGTTGTCCAGACCAGCGGCTTGGACGTCCTGGGTGGTGAGTTCCACCCGGTAGACACCGTTCGGAAGCGCTGAGACCTCCTGAGGGATCTTGGTGACAGGAGCTTCCTGACCCGTCTGCCGACAGGCTGCCGGCACGTTCGGGACGTCAGCCAGGGGATTGGCCGTCGCGATGGCCTGGATCTCCTTCAGCATCGGCCCGCTCTTCGGGTCGGCCGCAAGCCGATCCAGCACAGGCTGCAGTTTCCTGCGCAGGCCGGCGACCTCACCTGGTGTTGCGCTGATGAAGCGGACACCGTCGCTACACAGGTCGCTGGCGATGGTCGACTCCTCGTAGCCGGCCTCGACGGAGGTCTTCGCCGCCCGCTCGGCCGCATCCCTGACCCAGCTCCGCTGCTGCTCGGTGAGAGCCTCGAACCGTTGCCGGCTGAAGCTCAGCACGAAGACCTTCGGCCAGAGCACGACATTGGCAGTGACCTGGGGGGCGACTGCGGTGTCGGTCTTGGCGTACTGCGGGACGTCGAACTCGGCGCCGCGAAGACGACCGGCTTTGATCTCGCCGCCCCACTCGATCCCGAAGTTCACCGGTGTACCGCCCAGCGCCCGGATGGCTTCCTCCTGCACGGGTGAGTTGTAGGTCCGGAACCGCGTACTAGTCCAGTCAGCCGGTCCGAGCAGCGGCTTCTTCGCCGCGAACGGCCGGCGGAGTGGTCCGACTGCCAGTCCGAGGCCGACGACTCCGGTGCTGTCCAGGCTGGCCAGCAGGGTCTTGGCGACCGGTGCGGTCACCAGTTGCCTCTCCGCGGCGTAGCTGGTGATGGTCATCGGCGCCTCGACAGCCTTGAGGCTGGTGAGACCGGCTCCTGCGAACGCCCGCGTCGACGGCCAGCCACCGTCGATCTCGCCGGCCGCGATCGCCTTCACGATGGCGGATTCAGCCTTCGCGTCGCCTGCGCCGTAGTTCAGCTTGATCTCGACCTTCAGCTTGCCGCCGGACACCGTGCGGAGGTTGTCGACAAAGGCCTGCGGGCCGAACGACTGACCGTTGTTGTTCACGTCGTCGATGGTGGCCAGCGTCAGTACGGCGCTGTCCCCACCGGCCTTGTCGACCGCCTTCGCACCGCTACAGCCAAGCGGTGCCATCAGCATGATGGCGATGATGCCGTAGCTGACACCGCGTTTGCGCACTACGTTCATGAGTTCCCCCTCGACGTCCAGAGAATCGGGACGCTGAGTTGCGTCCGGTACTTCGGACGTTAGGAGCGGCGCCGTCGTCTGCCGACCGTGCTGGCACGCAGATCGAATGTGGCTACCACTGCATCCAACTGTGACTTCACAAGCGCACAATGGGAAGCGTGACCATGGTGGCGGGGGCGGGTCCGGTGGTAGTGGCGCGCACTGCAGGCATAGCCGTGTCCGCAACAGTGCTGGCGGCCGCGGTCGTGGTGGTGTGCGTTCTGCCGTTCGCGCTCGACAACCCGAACGCACCTCAGGTCCAGCGGCTGCCGGTCTGGTACGTGCTGGTCCTCGCCGGGGCCGCGACGGTCTCCGTCGCCGGGGCCTGGGCGGCCCGGTCGCACAGCGGCCGCGCGTCGGCAGCGCTGGCGCTGGCCGGCGTTGCGGCAATCCTGCAACTGTGGTCCTCGCAGCAGTGGCTGCCGGACTCGTTGCGCGCCGCTACTCTCGCCACGACGCCGCTGGCCGTGGCAGCGGTCGCCGCCACGGCTCTGCTCTGGCCACCCACAGCAGAGCCACGAACGGATCGGCTGGTGATCGTCATCGCCGGGATCGCCGTCGTTGCCGCCGGCGTTCATGTAGTCGCCTATGACCCGTTCGCCGATCCGGGGTGCACCCAGACCTGTGCCGACCTCACACCAATCCTCGGCGAACTGATCGGCACCCGCGCCGCGATGGCGATCACCGCGGCGGCGATAGTCACCATCGCCATGATCGGAGGACTGGCCGTCGCCGCAACTCTCAGGACCCGTTCTTCTCGGCTGGTGAGCGGCGCGGCGATGGCTGCTCTGGCAGCGCTCGCGGGGCTGGCCGTCGTACGGTGGCTGACCTTCGAGAGCATCGAGCCGTCCACCGTCAGATTCCCGTTGGAACCGTTGGCCGTCGCCGTCGTCGGAGCGTCGGTGTGCCTGCTCCATCTTCGGGTACTTCGGATCCGCGCCGCCGTCGACAAGGTGGTGACCGGACTGTCGACAGAGTCCGTACTGCGCGATGCTGTCGTCGATGTCCAGTTCGCTGTCCCCGGCGAGAACCGATGGCTCGATCAGGCCGGCGCTGCCGTCGTGGACCCACCCGAATCGGCCCGAGCCGTGGTTCTGGCCGACGGTTCGCAGCCGTCCGTCCGACTCATCGTCGCTCGCAGCGTGGATCCGGCGGAGATCCTCGCGGGCCTGTCCCCGGTCACCCGGTTGGCGCTTCGCAACGCACAGTTGTCGACGGTCGCTCGGGCACGGCTCGCGGAGGTAAGGGCTTCACAGCGCCGGGTCGTCGCCGCATCGGACAGTGAGCGTCGCCGGATCGAGCGGGACCTGCACGACGGCGCTCAGCAGCGGCTGGTCGGCGTAGGTCTCCAGTTGCGCATTGCCCGGGCTGATGCCGACCAGGAGGCGCGCACCAGGATCGAGAAGGTGGAGAGCAAGGTCGGCGACGCTCTCAGCCAGTTGCGTCGGCTGGCGCACGGGATCTTTCCCGGCCTGCTCGCCGACGAAGGACTGGAGCAGGCGCTGGCCGAACTCGTCGCGGCATCCGACGTACCGGCGGAGCTCACGATGCGATTCACTGACGCTTTGGCCCCGGAGGTGGCGATGGCTGCGTATGCGACCGTCGCTGCCGCAGTCGGCAGCGTCGTAGAGCCCACTGCCGCCACGCGTTGCCGGATCGAGGTACGCCAGGTCGTGGAGTCGCTGATCGTCAGCGTGCGGACGGAGTCGGCGACCATCCGGCCGCCGGATCTCACGGCGGTCGGCGATCGGGTCGGCGCCGTCGGCGGACAGCTCACCTGGTCGGGCCCCGAGACCGGCGGCTACGTCGTGACGGCGGTGATCCCGTGCGCGTCGTGATCGCGGACGACGTCATGCTGATCCGCTCGGGCATCGCGCGACTGCTCGGAGATACCGGCATCGAGGTCATCGGTGAGGCCGCCGACGCCGGCCAACTGCTGCGCCTGGTCGCACTCGGCAAGCCGGACGCCGCGATCGTGGATATCCGGATGCCACCGACCCACACCGATGAGGGGTTGGTGGCGGCTCGTCAGATCCGCGAGCAGTACCCGGACACGGCGGTGGTCGTGCTGAGCCAGTACGTCGAGAGCCGGTACGCCGAGCGGCTGCTCTCGGATCAGCCCGGCGGTGTCGGCTACCTGCTCAAGGAGCGGGTGTCCGACATCGCCGTCCTGGTGGACGCGCTCAGGCGGGTCGCCGACGGCGAATGTGTCCTCGACCCGACCATCGTGTCGCGGCTGATGCGGCGCAGGCGCCCGGACTCACCACTGACCCAGCTCACCAGCCGGGAGCGGGACATCCTGGCGCTGATGGCGGAAGGCCGTTCGAATTCGGCCATCGCCGGCGAACTCCGGATCAGTGAGCGCACCGTCGAGGCGACCTGCGCGCATCTGTTCCGCAAGCTCCAACTCGAGCCCTCGGCCGATGTGAACCGCCGGGTCCTCGCCGTATTGACCGCACTCCGCGGCTGACCCCTAGCGAAAGCGGCGCTTCGCTCGTGCCATCCGGAACAGATAGGCCGGTGTCGGCGGCACCCAGCCGAGCTGCCTCGCCTGCCCGAGATCGTCCCGGTTCGCCCAGTGTTCGAGCACCTTGCCGTCCTCGACCCGGAACCAGTGGGACTGGGTGATCGCGAACTCCTTGCCCGTCGGCGGGAAGACCGTGTCGATCTCACCGTCGGGCGTGTAGACGTCGAACGGCGCCACGTGACGCCCGCTCATCGTCGAGTTCACCGCCACCAGACCGGCGTCCGCGATGGGGTGGTGGATGTCTTAGCGAAGGTCGGCGAACGCCGCGCGCAACCACAGCGCGGTCGAGTAGAAGCCGGCCGGCCCCGCGACTCGCGACGCGGCGGGCTGCACCACGTTCTCGCGGTCGACCGCGTCCTGGTGCACGACCTCCTCGAACTCGGCGAGTCCCCCGTCCGTCATGACAAGGATGCTGCGTACCGCGATGGATGTCGGGTCGCTCGACACGATCCCTGGCTGGATGTTCATCTGTGCCCCCAATATTAGATACAGTCTTACTGTCTCTAAAACAGAGGGTGGATCGGTTGATGGCGGAAGTCAAGAGGAAATACGATGCGACCGGCCGGCGCGAACGAGCGCGGGCGCGGCAGCGGGCCGTAGTACTGGCTGCTAAGGAGCTCTTCGAGCGGGACGGATTCCGGTCGACGACGATCACGGCCGTGGCCAAGAGCGCCGGCGTCTCGGCCGAGAGCGTCTACAAAGGCTTCGGCACCAAGGCGGTGCTCGCCAAGGCAGTCTTCGACTACGTCATCGCCGGCGACGACGAGCCGGTTCCGATCGCTCAGCGCTCTGAGGCTCAGGCTGTGCAGGCCGAGCCCGACCTGCGCCGGAAGCTCACGTTGTACTTCGAGGGGATGGTGCGGCGGCAGCAACGATCGGCCAAGGTACAACTCCTGATCCGCGACGGCAGGCACGTCGACCCGAGCCTCGAGGAGATCTGGCAGAAGCTGCTGAACGAGCGTCTCTTCGGGATGGGCATGCTGGGGAATCACCTGCTCGAGTCGGGGCAGCTCCGCGACGGCATCGAAGCCGACGAAGTACGCGACGTGCTCTGGACCTGCACTGCCATCGAGCTGTACGAACTACTCGTCCTGGACCGAGGCTGGTCCCTCGACCGGTACGCCGGATGGATCACCGGCATGGCGACTATCGCCCTCTGCCCGTAGGAGGTCCTTTCTCAGGAACATCCGGCTGGTTCCCGGTGGGTCGCAGGGGACTTCGCCGAAGACCTCCCAGCCGTTGCGCTGGTAGAAGTCGGGTGCCTGGAAGGAAAGCGTGTAGAGCACACCGGTCCGGCAGCCGCGCTTTCTGGCCTCGTCCTCGGCTCGCTGCAGAAGCTCGCGACCGAGCCCGGTGCCGCGAAGGGCCGCCGGCAGATAGAGCAGGTCCACGAACAACGACCCCAACGACGTCCGGCCCGCCAGCCCACCGACCACCTGGTGCGTCTCCGGATTCCTGACCAGCACGGCAAGCGGCCGATAATCATGAAACCCCGTCACCTGCACGTTGAACTCGGTGAGCCCGGCCAGGATCAACGCCCTCTCCTCGGCCACAGCCTCATCCGTGACGAAGATGATCGGACTCCGCCGCGGTGCCGTCGAATCATCCATGCGCTTGAACCTAGCGGGGTGCTCCGACATTTCCCCTCGCCCGCTCGGTCGTCCCAGGCTCTGGACACTGTCGAGCGACCGGATCTACCTTCAAAACAAGGGGATCTGGTCACATGGGGGATTTCATGTCACGTCTCAAGAAATTGATGCTCATCGTGGCGGCCGTAGTACTGACCGTTGCCTCGGCCGCTCCGTTCCCGGCCTCGATCCGGTTACCTGCCGAGTTCTCTCCGGAGGGAATCGCGATCGGTAAGGGGAACACGTTCTACGTCGGCTCGCTCGCCGACGGTGACATCTTCCGGGGGAACCTGCGCACCGGCAAAGGCCGGGTCTTCATCGACGCACCGCCGGGACGGATCGCGGTCGGGCTGAAGGCCGAGCAGAACCGGTTGTGGGTCGCCGGCGGACCGACTGGCCACGCCTATGTGTACAACACTCGCAACGGCGCCCCGGTCGCCGACCTGACCCTCTCGTCGGGCACCCCGGTGTTCCTCAACGACGTGGTGGTGACAAGGGACGGCGCGTACATCACCGACTCGCTCAAACCGGTGCTGTACAAGGTCCCGATCGCACGGAACGGCCGGATCGGCGTACCGCAGACCATCCCGCTGAGTGGGCCCGCGGCGACCATCATGGGCGACTTCAACCTCAACGGCATCACCGCCACCCGGAACGGCAAGACCCTGATCGTCGCCCACTCCGCGTTGGGCGCGCTGATCACCGTCGACCCCAAGACCGGCTCCAGCCGAACCATCGCGATCACCGGCGGCGCGATCACCCCGGGCACACCTGACGGCATCCTGCTGGACGGCAAGACCCTGTGGGTGGTGGAGAACTTCGCCGAGCGCATCGTCAAGGTCCGGCTGGACTCAGATCTGACCGATGGACGCATCACCGCTGCCGTCACCAGCAAGCGGTTCCGGATCCCGACCACCGTGGCCGAACGCGGCGACAGGCTGGCGATCGTGAACGCCCGCTTCGACCTCGGCCTCCCACCACCACTGGGCACCGGGATCCCGCCCGGCACCGACTACGACGTAGTACAGATCCAGAAGCCTTAATCCGTTGTACTCCGCGTGGCCCGAGTGCCATGTGAGGATTCTCGGCATGACTGAAAGAGACGTCGAACGCACCTACTCGATCGAGGATTTCGCCGCCAAACTCCGCCGCCTCGCCGACGCCCTGGAGTCCGGCAAACCCTTCCGCATCCAGATCGCCGGCGAGCGCTTCACCGTCCCCCCAAACGCCCAGGTCAGCGTCGAGCACGAACGAGGCGACACCGAAGAAGAAGTCGAATTCCAACTCAAATGGACCCTCACCGACGACGAAGAGCCCGCCGACGACACCGAGGTCTGACGACCCGGCGCTCCTGTCGGCGGGTGGTTCGTGGGTAGGCGCACGTGGTTCGTGGGTAGGCGCACGTGGTTTGCGTCGCCGGGCTGCGGGAGTCTGCTAGTCGTGGTGAGGTGAGTCAAGGGCGCTTCGCGGCCCTGCGGGCTCGAACAAGTTCGACCCTT
>NZ_DASRXP010000503.1:0-25148 GCF_035687465.1 Kribbella sp. | reverse complement strand
TCTGTCCCCGGTAGAACTCCTGCCCGCTGTCGGGGAGGCTCGTGACGGTCCCGGCGCTGCGGCCGGTCGCCGTGCTGCTCGTGCCGTACCCCAGTTCGCCGTCGGCCGTCTCGGTGTCCTTGAGCGTCTGCTGGGTGACCTTGGTTGTGTTGGGCGGCAGCGCGGCCTTGGTGTCGTCCGCGGCCTGGCTGCTGCCGCTGCGGGTCAACAGGGCGGCGGTCAGCGCGCCGCCCACCGCCAGTACTGCGACGGCGGTCAGCGCGGTCCTGCCGCGGCGGCGACGAGGCATCACTGACCCGCCAGGATCGGCTGGCAGGCCTGCTGCGCCTTCTGCAGATCCGGGTCCTTGCCGGTCTCCCCGTCGATCATGATCCCGCGCTGCCCGGGCTTCGGGTCCGGGAAGCTCTCGACCCCGTTCTTCCGCATGCACTCGGCGAACTTGCGGCCGTTCTCTTCCTGCTGCGGGTTCGCCGCCGCTCCACCATCCGGGCTGTACTGCTTGCAGGCCTCCATCGCCTTGTCGATGTCCGCCTTGGTCACACCGCTGCTGGCGTCGAACTTGAACTGGGCCGGCTTGCCCGGCTCGGGGTCCGGCACGTTGACGCCGTTCTCCCGCATGCATCCCGCGTACTTCACGCCCATCTCGTCCTTGCTGAGGCTCGGCGCCGCGCTGCTGGCAGAACTGGTCGGCTGCGCGCCACTGCCCGAGGCCACCGAAGGGGTTTCCTCGTCCGCACCACAGCTGGTGAGGCTCAGGGCCAGGACCATCGCGGCCACCGCGGCCAGGGTGTGCTGTCGCTTCACGTCTTCTCCTCGAGATCGGGTTGCTTACCGAGCCCAAGCCAAGTGATGACGCCGTTTCCGTGGCGTTTCCGTGCTCGCTAACGCGAAGGAAACACCGGCATCGGGGATCATGGCCTTCCGACGACGGGAAGGCGGCGGTGGCGTGCGGGTGCTGGTGGTCGAGGACGAACCGTTGCTCGCGGCAGCGATCGTGGAGTGGTTGCGCGACGAGGCACACGCCGTCGACGTCGCGTACGACGGAGCCGCCGCGCTGATGCGTCTCGAGCTCAACGAGTACGACGTACTGGTCCTGGACCGCGACCTTCCAGTGGTCCACGGCGATGACGTCTGCCGCAAGCTGGTGGAGTCCGGATCGCCCACCCGGGTGCTGATGCTCACCGCCGCGGCAGCGGTCACCGACCGGGTCGACGGCCTGGGGCTCGGTGCCGACGACTACCTGACCAAGCCGTTCGCCTTCCCCGAGCTCGCCGCTCGGGTGCACGCCCTGGGCCGCCGCAGCCGTCCCGCCGACCCGCCCGTACTGCGTCGCGCCGGGCTGGCCCTGGATCCAGCGCGCCACGAGGTGTTCCGGGAGGGCCGTTACGTGCTGTTGTCGAAGAAGGAGTTCGCAGTACTGGCCGAACTGCTGCGCGCGGACGGCGCGACGGTCTCCGCCGAACAGCTACTGGAGAAGGCGTGGGATGAACATGTCGACCCGTTCACCGGGGTGGTCCGGCTGACCATCCTCAAACTGCGCCGCAAACTCGGCGAACCCGCAGTCGTCGAGACCGTCACCGGAGTGGGGTATCGCATCCCGTGAAGCTGCTTCCCCGTCGGCTCACGTTGCGCGGCCGGTTGACCTTGATCTACAGCGGCCTCTTCATGATCGCCGGAGTCCTGCTCCTCGGCGTCACCTACGCACTCTTCAGCCAGCAACTCTTCACCGGCAAGGTGATTGTCCGGGGCACCTACCTGAACCAGCCGCCGACCAGCACAGCTTCGCCGGGCCTTACCCCCTCGCCAGGTGCGACGCCTCAAGCCGGGCCTAGCTCTGGCGACCCCACTAAGAACCTGTGGGTGCTGAACGCGGACGGCGACGTACTGACCGGACCCGATGCCGAGCAGACAATGCAGAAGCAGCAACGGGAGGTTCGAGATGCGGCGACGCAGGCAATGCTCGTGCAAGGCAGCATCGCCCTCGTACTGGTCGGCAGCCTCGCGGCCGGCTTCGGCTGGTTGGTAGCAGGACGGGTCCTCGCGCCACTGCATCGCGTGACCGACACCGCCCGCCGGATCGCCACTGCGCCCGCAGCCGGCCGCGGCCTGCACGAACGGATCGCCCTGCGCGGACCGGACGACGAGGTGAAGAATCTCGCCGACGCCTTCGACACCATGGTCGAACGCCTGGACCACTCCTTCGACGGCCAGCGCCGGTTCGTCGCGAACGCCTCGCACGAACTCCGTACGCCGCTGACCGTCGGCCGCGCGCTCGTCGAAGTGGCGATGCACCGCAAGACCGCCTCGGCGGATCTGAAGCAGCTCGGCGAGAGCCTGCTCGACATCAACGCCCGGCACGAGCAGCTGATCAGCGGACTGCTGGTGCTCGCGGACTCCGAGAAAGAGCTCACTGCCGTCTACCCGGTAAATCTCGGCGATGTGGTCACGCACGTCGTCGCCCAGGTCGGTCGGGAGGCGTCCGAGGCAGGCATCGAAGTGACCGCGGCGCCAGGTGACGCCCCGACGATGGGCGATGCGCTGCTGCTCGAGCGGCTGGTGCACAACCTGGTCGAGAACGGCATCCGGCACAACCGCGACTCCGGCTGGGTCCGGGTGACGAGCAGGACCGCTCCTGGCGATCGCGAGGTGGAGGTCGAGGTGACGAACACCGGGCCGAGCGTCCCGCCGTACGAGGTGGAAGGTCTGTTCAAGCCGTTCCACCGGCTGGCGAACGATCGGCTGGTCGGGGCGAAGGGGGCCGGGCTGGGACTGTCGATCGTGCGCTCGGTCGCGGAGGCCCACGGCGGTTCTGTGCGAGCGGCTCCGCGGGAGGGTGGCGGGCTGACGGTTATCGTGACGCTGCCTGTCGATCCGGGCTGAGGCCGTTCGTGTAGTGGGTGACAACACGCATCAGGAGGTCGCGATGAAGCAGTATCTGCTCAGCATCTACCAGCCGGACGGACCCGCTCCCGAGCCGTCGGTGCTGGAACCGATCATGAAGAACCTGGCGAACTTCACTGAAGAGCTGCGCGAAGCCGGCAGTTGGGTGTTCGCCGCCGGGCTCCACCCGCCGGAGTCAGCGACCGTACTGCGCGCGGCCGGCGACGAGTTGCTCGTCACGGACGGCCCGTTCACCGAGGGCAAGGAACACCTCGGTGGCTTCACCGTCATCCAGGTCGAGGACCTCGACGAAGCCCTGGTCTGGGCCCGCAAACTCGCCCGGATCCTCGACCCACTGTCCGTAGAGGTCCGCCCCTTTGCCTGACAACCTCACCCCCGAACGCCCGAATCCCGTCCCTGAGCGGGAGCCGAGCTCCGCTCCGCCTGCGGCGCCTGAGCGGGAGCCCGCCTCACCCGCTGCGCGGCAGCAGGTTGATGTGGCTGCTGTGTTCCGTGCTGAGCATGGGCGGGCGGTGGCGGTGCTGGCGCGGGTGTTCGGGGATCTGGAGATTGCCGAGGACGCAGTACAGGACGCATTTGCGGTGGCGGTCGAGCGGTGGCCCGAGGCTGGGCTACCGCCGAGTCCGGCCGGCTGGATCATCACCACCGCCCGGAACCGCGCGATCGACCGGCTCCGGCGAGAGGCGTCCCGCGAGGACAAGCACGCCCAGGCCGCGCTTCTGCAGGCCGAGGACGCGCCGGTGGAGGAGGGTGTCGTGCGCGATGACAGGCTGCGGTTGATCTTCACGTGCTGCCACCCCGCGCTGGCGTTGAACGTCCGGGTGGCACTGACCCTGCGGCTCCTCGGCGGCCTCACCACGACCGAGATCTCCCGCGCGTTCCTGGTCCCGGAGCCGACGATGGCGCAGCGCCTGGTCCGCGCGAAGAACAAGATCCGCACCGCCGGCATCCCGTACCGCGTGCCGTACGAGGCGGATCTGCCCGAGCGCGTCCGCGGCGTACTGGCGGTCGTCTACCTGATCTTCAACGAGGGGTACGCCGCGTCATCGGGCGACGAGCTGATCCGTACGGAGTTGTGCCTCGAGGCGATCCGCCTGGGCCGTCTCCTGGTCGAACTGATGCCCGACGAACCCGAGGCAGTCGGCCTGCTCGCGCTGATGCTCCTCCAGGAATCCCGCCGCCCCGCCCGCACCGCGCCCGACGGCTCGCTCGTCCTGCTCCCCGACCAAGACCGCACCCGCTGGGACCGCGCTCTCATCACCGAGGGCCAGGACCTCGTACGCCGCTGCCTCCGCCGGGACCAGCCTGGTCCGTACCAGGTCCAGGCAGCCATCAACGCAGTGCACAGCGACGCCGCTACCGCCGACGAAACCGACTGGCCGCAGATCGTCCAGCTCTATGACCACCTGCTGACCCTGGCCCCCAGCCCGGTCGTCGCCCTCAACCGCGCAGTGGCCGTCGCCGAGGTCTCCGGTCCGGCCGCGGCCCTCGCCCTCGTGGACGACCTGGACCTCGGAAACTACTACCTCTTCCACGCCATCCGAGCCGAACTCCTCAAACGCCTCCACCGCACCCCCGAGGCAGCCGACTCCTACAAGGCAGCCCTGGCTCTGACCACCAACACCACCGAACAAACCTTCCTCCAACACAAACTCGCCACTCTCTGAGCACCGGCTGCTCGGTAGGGTCGGGGGATGTTTGAGTTGGTGTGTGAGGTGGAGCCGCCGACGCGGCCGGATCTGAAGAAGGTTCGGCACCAGATCGGGGTGATGAGCCCGATCGCGGACGCCTTCCTGATCCCGGACAACCACATCGGGCGGGCGACTGTTTCGAGTGTTGCCGTGGCCAACGAGGTGCAGGCGATGGGCGCTCGCGGCATCGCGTGCCTGAACTCCAGGGACCGGAACCTCCTCGGCTTCCGGCGCGATCTGCTGACGGCGGCGGCGTACGGGGTGGAGCAGTTCCTCTTCGTGCACGGCGACGAGCCGAGCGCCGGCGGACGAACCAGCCAACTGACCGTCCGCACCATGATCGAACAGGCCCGGGCGACCTCGTTCCCCGGCATCAGCCCGTTCAAGGTCGGCGCGGCGAGCCGGCTCAGGCCGGTCCCGGGGTGGAAGGCGGAGGCGGACTTCCTGTATCTCCAGGTCAGCTACGACCTGGAGGAGTTGCTGCGCTGGCGCGACAGCGTCACCCTCGACATCCCCGTGTACGCCGGTGTCATGGTGCTGGCGAGCGCCAAGATGGCCCACAACCTGGCCGCCCTGCCCCAACTCACGATCCCCGACCACCTGGTCGCGGCCGTCGAGCAGGATCGCGACGCGGGGGTCGAGGCCGCCTGCAACCACATCCTGGCGATCCGCGACAGCGGCGCCTTCGACGGCGTCCACCTCATCCCCGTCAGCCGCTACCGCCAGGTCGCCGCCCGCCTCGAACACGAACTCTGACGTGACCGGCATCGCCCGCGGGGGGTGTATAGTTAGGCGTATGCCCCGGATGCAGATCTACCTCCCCGAGGACCTTTACGCAGAGGTCAAGCGGCGGAAGCTGCCTGCCTCCGAGCTCCTCCAGCAGGCGGTCCGTGCCGAGATCCGACGCGAAGACTTGATCAACGCCGCCGGAGAGTTTCTCGACGAATTGATCGTGGAGACCGGTGAACCATCAGCAGAGGATCTCGCCTGGGCCGAGGATGTCGTCCAGCGGATGAAGGCCCACTTGACCCCGCCTGTCGAAGAGCAGGACCATCAGGCTCCCGCGCGGCGCGCACCGAAAGCGAGCTGACCGGTGCGAGCTCTCGTCCTCGACAGCGGCGCCGTCAGCTACTTCGTGCAGGGCTCGGGTCGGGCAAAGGCGCTGATGGCTGTCCTCACCAGCGAAGACCTGTGGCCCCCTGTCGTGCCTTCGGCCGTCCTTGTCGAGTGCCTCACCGGCCACCCCGAGAAAGACGCCAGGACCAACAGGTTCCTCAAGGGCTGCGACATCAAGGCGAGCCTGAGTGAGACAGGTGCGCGTCGCGCCGCGAAGCTCCGGACGGAGGCTGGGCGAGGATCCGCGGTTGATGCGATCATCGTCGCTGCCGCCGAGCCTCACGGGCTGGTCGTCACGGGTGACACCGCCGACATCACAGCACTTGCCGCCAACGCGGTCAGCGTGACCATCCACTACGTCTGATCGACGAGTCTGCGGCACGAACGCTCTGAAGCGACTAGTGTCTGCGTGCAGGGCTGACTGATGGAGGAGGAGGCGTGGCTGTTCTCGGGCGGGGGCTGATCGATGGCCTGAAGGTGACCGCGAAGACGCTGTCCCGCCGTGCCGTCACGGAGCAGTATCCGGATGTCCAGCCCGAGTTGCCGCCGCGGAGCCGCGGGGTGATCGCGCTGATGGAGGAGAACTGCACCTCCTGCATGCTCTGCGCCCGGGAGTGCCCGAGTTGGTGCATCTACATCGACTCGCACACCGAGACCGCGCCGTCGGTCGGTGAGCAGGCGCGGGAACGCAGCCGGAACGTGCTGGATCGGTTCGCGATCGACTTCTCGCTCTGCATGTACTGCGGGATCTGTATCGAGGCGTGTCCGTTCGACGCGCTGTTCTGGTCGCCGGAGTTCGAGTACGCCGAGACCGACCTGCGGAACCTCACGCACGAGAAGGACCGGCTGCGGGACTGGATGTGGACCGTACCGGCGCCGCAGCCGATCGACCCGGGCCCGTCGGTGATCGAGGTCGAGCCGGAGGGCGAGGAGTGACCACTGCGCTCTTCTCCATCGCGGGGGCGATGGCGATCGTGGCGGCGGTGCTGGTCGTCACGTCGCGGCGGATCGTGCATGCCGCGCTCTGGCTCGTGGTCGCGCTCGGCGCGGTGGCGGGGTGCTTCGGTGCCCTGCACGCGGAGTTTGTCGCGCTGGTGCAGATCCTCGTCTATGTCGGCGCGATCGTCGTCCTGGTGCTGTTCGCGTTGATGCTCACCAAGGCTCCGACCAATCCGCTGCCGGCTCTGACGACTCGCCGCAGCCCCTTCGCAGCCACAGTCGCCGGCGTTCTCGCCGTACTGCTCGGCACCGGGGTAGTGCTTGCCTTCGGCAACGAGAAGATCGAGCCGGTACCGGACGGTTCCGCTGAGGCCGTCGGTACTTCCGTGTTCAAGATCTGGGTGCTCCCGTTCGAAGTTCTCTCGGTGTTGTTGCTGGCGGCATTGATCGGCGCGATCGTCCTCTCGCTGCGCAGCGGAAAACTGTCCGGGCCCGGTGGCAGAGTGTCCTCCTCGCCATCGGAGGAGGGAGAGTAATGCCGCTGATCCTGCCGCTGCTGCTGGCGGTTCTGCTCTTCTGCCTCGGCGTGTACGGCGTGCTCGCGCGGCGCAACGCGATCACGATGCTGATGTCGTTCGAACTGATGCTGAACGCGGTCAACCTCAACCTGGTCGCCTTCGACGCCTGGCGGGTGGACGGTCTGGCCACCGGTCAGACGCTGGCCGTGTTCGTGATCACTCTGGCAGCGGCGGAGATCGGCCTCGGGCTGGCCATCATCCTGCTGCTGTTCCGCGGCCACGGGCACGTCGATGCCGATGCCGCGCGCGACCTGGTCGAGCAGGACGCTGTCGAGGATGCGGTCGAGAAGGGCGCCGGCCGGTGATCGCGACGGCGTGGCGAGTGGTCGGGGTCGGCTTCTCGCTCCTGGTGATCCTGACCGCGATCCTGTTGTCCGGCGTCGATCCGCAGCAGACCTCATTCGGCGGCAGCGATCTCGGTTCGAACCTGCTGCTCACGTTCGACCTGCGCACCGACGACCTGACGGTGCTGATGCTCGGCGTGGTCGGCGTGGTCGCCACCTGCGTGCAGATCTATTCGATCGGCTATGAGCACAAGCGGGTCGCTTCCTACACCGCGCTGGTGACGCTCTTCACCGCCGCGATGGTCACCGTGATCGTCTCGGACAGCCTGTTCCTGCTGCTCATCGGCTGGGAAATGATGGGCGCCTGCTCGTACCTGCTGATCGGTCACTACTGGGAGCGCCGCGACGCCCGCTCGGGCGCGATGAAGGCGTTCCTGATGACCCGGCTCGGCGACGTGGGCTTCCTCTTCGGCATCTTCGTGCTGGGCCTGGCCGCCGGGACTTTCCGGATCTCCGAGCTCGATCCGTCCGAGCTGTCCTCCGGCACTCTGACCGCAGGCACACTCCTGCTGCTGGTCGGCGTCGTCGGCAAGTCCGCGCAGGTCCCGCTGCAGACCTGGCTCCCGGACGCGATGCCCGGCCCGAGCCCTGTCAGCGCGCTGATCCACGCGGCCACCATGGTTGCCGCCGGCGTCTTCCTGATCGCGCGCCTGTACGACGTCTTCGCTGCCGCCGACGTGACTCTGACAGTGCTCGCGGTGATCGCGGCCGTGACGATGGTGTTCGCCGCGCTGTGTGCGATGGCCGCCGTGGAAGTGAAGAGGGTGCTGGCCTGGTCGACCGTGAGCCAACTGGCGATCATGTTCGCCGGGCTCTCACTCGGCACCCGCGACGGCCGTCACGCCGCGTTGTTCCACCTGGTCACGCATGCCGCGTTCAAGGGTCTGTTGTTCCTCTGTGCCGGGGTGCTGCTGCACCAGGTCGGCAGTGCCGCCTTCGTGGTTCTGCGGAGGTATACCCGCCGGGGCGCGCTGCGCAAGGCGATGCCGGTGACTTTCGTGACGATGACGATCGGCCTCGCCGCGTTGGCCGGCGTACCGGGGCTGGCTGGGTTCTTCTCCAAGGACTCGGTCGTGGAGGCGGCGTGGCATCACGCGCGGGACGGTTCCGTCGTTGGATGGGTCGTGCTGGTAGCGGTGTGCCTGACCGCGGCGATGACCGCCTTCTACTGCGTGCGTCTGTGGTTGTGGGTGTTCTTCCGAACGCCTGCGCTGGCGGGTGCGCTCGGTGCGTTCGAGGATGACGACGCGATGGCGGATCTCGACGAGCCGGACACCTCCAAGCTCCGCGACGCTCCCTGGATCATGCTTGGACCGTTGGTCGTCCTGGCCGTCGGCGGTCTGGTGCTCGGGTATGCCGATGGCGGCCACGTCAACTGGGCCATTGCCTTGGTGACGACGGTCCTGGCCGTGTTCGGTGCGCTCCCGGCGTACTCGTTGTGGCAGCGTGGGGCGGATCCGCGGCCGGGCGTGGTGGAGCACGAGTTCTTCGTGGATCGGGCTTACCACCAGGCGGTCGTCGTACCGGTGCAGTGGTTCGCGCGGCTTGCGGTCGGCGGCGATCGCGATGTGATCGGGGCCTACGTGCGGGGGGCCGGACGCGCTGGAACCCTTGCGTCTCAAGGCTTCCGGCGGATGCAGACCGGGAACGTGCAGACCTATCTCACTGCTGCTGTGATCGGCGTGGTCGCGCTTGTTGTGCTGGCAGGGGTGATCAGCTCATGAACGGTCTGCTGCTGAGCATCCTGGTGCTGCCGCTGCTTGCGGCCTTGGCTCTTTGGGCGGTGCCTGCCGCCGTCGGTGATCGGGTCGCCGCGATGTACGGCTCGGTGATCTCGGGCCTGGTCCTGATCGGTTCGCTGCTGCTCTGGCCCCGCATGGACGGCTGGTTCTCCTTCAGCCAGGTCCAGAACGGGGAGCTGTTCACTGCGGGCGAGCTGGACCCGCTGCGGGCGGTAACGGACGTCGAGTGGATCCCGGCGCTCAACGTGAGGTTCCACATCGGGGTGGACTGGATCTCGATGCCGCTGATCGTGCTGACGGCGTTGCTGGTGTTCCTCTGCTGCCTCTACTCACTCCGGATCACCCCGCGGATCGGCCTGACCCGCTCGCTGATCGCGCTGCTACTGGTGATCGAGGCGGGCGTGATCGGCACCTTCACGGCGATGGACCTGGTGCTGTTCTTCGTCTGTTTCGAGATCGTGCTGATCCCGATGTGGCTGGTGATCGACATCTGGGGCGACGACCACGACCGGCCCGGCCGTCGACGCGCGGCGAACACCTTCGTGCTGATGACGGTGCTCGGTTCGGCCGTGATGCTGGTCGGGTTCCTGCTGGTCTATCGGCAGGCGGGCACTTTCGACCTCGTTCAGCTCAGTCGTACGCCGGTGCTGGGATCCCATGGGGTTCCGCTCGCGGCCGCTGCCTTGATCGCGCTCGGTCTGGCCGTGAAGGTCCCACTCTGGCCGCTGCACATCTGGTTGCCCGATGCCCATGCGAAAGCGCCGACGGTCGGTTCGGTACTGCTGGCCGGCGTACTGCTGAAGCTGGGTACTTACGGCATGATCCGGATCCTGCTGCCGGTGCTGCCGGACGCCATGGTGACCATCGCGCCGTACCTGGCGGGGTTGTCCACGATCGCGATCGTGGCGGGGTCGCTGGCCTGTCTGGCACAGACCGACGTGAAGCGGCTGATCGCGTACTCGAGCGTCGGGCACATGGGCTTCATCGGCCTCGGCATCTCCACGCTGTCCGAGACCGGTCTGCGCGGCGCGCTGTTCGCGAACATCGCCCACGGCATCATCACCGGCCTGCTGTTCTTCCTGGCCGGGGCGATCAAGGACCGGCACGACACCAGCGACCTGCGGGCGATCGGGCGGGCCCTGTACGCCCGGCTGCCGCGGATCAGCGGGCTGCTCACTTTCGCGTGCCTGGCATCCCTGGGGCTGCCCGGGCTGGCGGGGTTCTGGGGCGAGATGCTCGTCCTGCTGGGCGCCTACCGCCCGGCGGAGTCGTTGCCGCGGGCAAGTTATCTGGTGATGATGGTGATCGCCGGGCTGGGCACGGTGCTGACCGCGGCCTACTTCCTGCGGCTGATCCGGAACCTCTGCCAGGGTGATCCGGCCGAGAATCCGCCCGCCGCCTTCGCCGTGGACCTGAGCCGGATCGAGCTGATCACCTGGGCTCCGCTGATCACGCTGACGGTGCTGCTCGGGGTCTGGCCCGGCCTGCTCCTCGACCGTTGGGTGAGCCTGTGACGATCACGTGGACCGACTGGCAGGCGATCGCCGTCCCGCTGGTGCTGGCGCTCGGCGCGATCGCCGTGCTGCTCGTCGACGGCTTCTGGGCGGGCGGGACCAAGCAACTCAAGCACACCGTGATCACGCTGATGACCGGCGCGACGATCTTCTTCGGGCTCGTGTTCATCGTGGTCCGGCGGAACACCTTCAACCCCGCCTTCTGCCGTTCGGCAGTGGAGGGTCCGGGCGAGTGCAGCCTGGTGTTCGAGCCGTTGACCGCCGGGCTCTGGGCGGTCCTGCTGATCGGCGGACTCGGGGTCGTCGGCCTCTCGGCGTACCGGCTGCTCGACAAGGACATCCCGGTCGGTGAGTACCACTTCTTGCTGCTCAGCGCGCTGGTCGGCGCGACGGTGCTCGCCGGTGCCCGCGACCTGGCGACGATGGTGATCGCGCTCGAGGTGGTGTCGCTGCCGAGCTTCGCGATGGTCGCCCTGCGCCGGGACCGCCGCGGCTCGGAGGCTGCGATGAAGGCCTTCCTCGTCTCGGTGCTGTCGACCGCCGTGATGCTGTTCGGGATCTCCTACCTGTACGGCGTGACCGGGTCGCTCTATCTCCAGACGATCGCCACACGGCTGCCGGGACTCGATCCCGATCTGCGGCGGGTGGCGTTCGCGGCGGGACTGTTCGTGATCGTCGGCTTTGGCTTCAAGATCGCCGCCGTCCCGTTCCACGGCTGGCTTCCCGACACGTACGCCGGTGCGCCGGTCGAGGTGACCGCCTTCCTCGCGGTGGTATCGAAGTCCGCAGGCGTGGCCGGGCTCCTCGTCCTGGTGATCTTCGGGGTCGCTCCGAGCGGGTCGGAGTTGCGGGTGGTGGTCGCGATCATGGCGGCCGTCACGATGACCGTCGGAAACCTCGCGGCGCTGCGGCAGCGGGAAGCTGTGCGGCTGCTCGCCTGGTCGTCGATCGGCCAGGTCGGGTTCCTGCTCGCTCCGGTGGCCGTCGGGGATGCACAGGCAGTGGTGGCATACCTCGCTGCCTACGTCATCGTCACCCTCGGCGCCTTCGGCTCGGTCGCGGTGGTTCAGCGCTATCGTCCGGCCGGTCTGCTGACGGACTACCGAGGCATGGTCCGTTCCGAACCAGGCCTGGCCGTTGCGCTCGTCTTCTTCCTGGTGGTTCTGGCGGGACTGCCGCCGGGTCTGGCCGGCCTCTTCACCAAGTTCGCCGCCTTCCAGTCGGTGATCGACGCGGACCTGGTCTGGCTGGCCATCGTGATGGCGATCAACGTGATGATCGGCCTGGCGGTCTACCTGCGCTGGGTGGCGGAACTCTTCCGTCTCCCCGCCGAAGACCCCTTCTCCGTCGACATCGAAAACTCCGCCGTTGGCGTCATCAGCCTCTGCGTAGGTGCCGCAGTGGTCCTCTCGATCCTCCCCAGCACCCTCTTCGCCCTCGCTATCTGAGCCTCAGCCGGCGCTCTGGCGGGCGAGAAAGTCCTCGTACTGCGTGAGGACGCGCTTCCACAGGTGGTCCCGGTCGTCGGCGGTGAGGTGGTTCAGGGGGAGCTGGAAGGTGTCGTCGAGAGCGGTGTAGAAGTCGGCCGGGGACTCCAGCACAGTGGTGTCGATGCGGTCGGCGAAGACCTCGGCGAGGACGACCGAGCGGAGCGCCACCACGCTGTTCGGCGTACGGCGGAGGGCCGTGCTGACCCGGACGAACGGAGAGTCCGGGGAGGTCGACAAGTGGGCGTGCTGGTCGGCGAAGGCGTCGATCGTGGCGGGGGCGGACTCGAAGTCCATCCCGATCATGCCGGCCCGTGGATCGTGGTCCACTCGCCACCCGTCGACGACGTCGGACGACCGCAGTACCAGGTCGTACGGGTCCTGCCGGTACGTTCCGTCCTTCAGTGGCAGGGGTACCAACAGCCCGTCGCCCATGCCGACATCGACGATCCACTCCTGCCCGGGAGCATCAGGCAGGCCGGCGACGGTAAGCACCAGATGACTGGCGTCCACCAGTGCTGGACGCGTCGATGTCTGAGCCCCACCGCGGTGCATCGTGACCTGGTACCCCAGTTCGGTGAGCAACAACGCGAAGGACCCGTTCATCTGGAAGCAGTAGCCACCGGCTTCCCGGTTAATGATGCGTTCTGCCGCGGCCGCCGGATCCAGTGGCCCGCCCTTGCCCAGCTGGTACTGAACTGTCTCGTAGGCCACCGACTCCGCGAAGGCCGCGTGCAAGGCGAATAGCGCTTCCACGCTCGGCCCGTCGTGCCGGTGGATCCCGATCCGCTGCAGGAAGGCCGAGGTCGTCATGCGCCTGAGGGTAACCCTGGGGCGCTCGGGCGGCGCCTGAATTCTGCTCGGGGTGTGCTGGAGGTACGGCGACCTGGCAGGGTGGGGGGTATGACTTCGGAGCGGATCTATGTCGGCAGTTACACCACTCAGGCGGGCGGCGGGACCGGGATCGCGTTCGGACCTCTGGGGGAGCTGACGGAAGCCGCGGCAACGGTCGACCCGTCGTTCCTCACCCGGTCGGCCGACGGGCGGTTCCTGTACTCGACGAACGAGGGGGAGGCCGGCCGCGTCAGCGCCTTCGCGATCCAGCCGGACGGGTCCTTGGAGTTCCTCAACGACCAGTCGACCGGGGGTTCGGGTCCGTGCCACCTGGTGGTCGATCCGACCGGCAGCTTCCTGCTCTCCGCGAACTACGGCTCGGGCTCGGTCGCCATCCACCCGATCGCCGCGGACGGCTCGCTCGGCGACGCCACTCAGATCCTCCAACGCGTGGGAAACACCGGCCCGAACGTCGAACGTCAGGAAGGCTCGCACGCCCACCAGGTCACCTTCGATCCGGCCGGCGCCTATGCGTTCGACGTCGACCTGGGCACGGACTCCGTCTTCGTCTCCACGCTGACCCCCGCGGGCCGGCTCGAGGCGGTGGATCTCCTGGAGGTCCACCCGGGCGCCGGGCCACGTCACCTGGTGTTCCACCCGGGCAGCGGAGCGGCGTACGTGATCAATGAGCTGGACTCGACCGTCAGCGTCTGCAGCTACTCCGAGGGCAAGCTGGCCGTGGTCCAGACGGTGTCGACGCGGCCCGACGGTGCGGAAGGCGACAACTTCCCGGCTGAGGTGCTGGTCTCCGCCGACGGCCGGTTCGTCTACGGCTCGAACCGTGGCGACGACAGCATCGCGGTCTTCACTACTGGCGCCGATGGCCTGCAGGTAGAGCTGATCCAGACGATCGGGTCCGGCGGGACCTGGCCCCGGCACCTTGCCCTGAGCAACGATGGGTCCCAGCTGTACGCCGCGAACGAGCGCTCCGACTCGATCGCGGTGTTCACCGTCGACCAGGCCGGCGGCGTCCTCACCGCAACGGGGACGCCGCTGACCTGGCCGAAACCGGTCTGTGTCCTGCCGGTCGGCTAGACCTGGACCAGCCTCTCGAAGAAGAACTCGTGCTTGAGGAACGACACGTCGTACTCGTGGCCCGGCTGCGGCGGCAACAGTTGCGCGGCCTGGAACAGCCGCCAGCCGTCCTTGAGTGCGTCCAGCCCGCTCGCGTACGGCGGGACGTCGGAGTCACCGGTCGTCGGTGAGGTTGCTCCGGTCCCGTCGTACGTGGACCAGCCCACCGTGCGGGAGTCCAGCGCGGAAGAAGCCAGGTAGAGCACCAGGACCTGCTGGCGAACGGTCTGCCCGGCGACGGTCTGCTCGGCGGAGGCGGTGGTCATGTGAGCTCCTTCTTCGCGTGCGGGTTGACCGTGCGCTGCGCGACCACGCGCTGCGGTCGGTTCGTCACCCGGGTGACCCAGTAGTCCGGGTCGAATGTGTCGTCACCGGTGATGGCCTGCCACAGCTTGACCCGGTTGTAGATCTCCAGCCGGCCGGTGGCGTTCTCGTACCAGGGGAAGAGCTGCCCGAGCTCCGCGGCCACCTGCTCGTCGTACAGGTCCTCGATGTTCCACAGGCGGACCTGGCGGACGGTCGGGTTGAAGCGGATCTTGAACATGTAGCGGTCGATGTCGCTGTCGTTCCTGCGTCCGCCATGCCAGATGCCGTGGTGCAGGAAGACCACGGTGCCGGCCGGGCAGGTGAATCGCGTCTGGCCGAGCAGGTTCTGGTACCGGCCGGTGTCGGACTCGTTCGTCTTGCGTAGGTGGCTGCCGGGCACGCTGAGGGTGCCGCCCATCTCGAGCGTCACCTCCTGCGGGTAGTACATGAGCTGGACGTCGAAGGCGTCCGGGCGGACGTCGATGATCGCGTCACCGTGCAGGTTCTGCGCCTCGCCCTGGTTGGCCTTGCGGATGTGGACGGCGTGGTGGTCCACGGTCGGCTCGGGCCCGACGAAGCTGTGGATGGCGCCGGCGACCTCGGGCAGCTGCACCAGCCGCTGGACGAACTCGCTGTCCACGAATGCCTCGGACAGAGGGGTGCCGTACGGGACGCCGGGGATGCCGGCCTTGAGGACGTCGATCGCCTCCCGGTTCATCTCCGCCGGCACCACCGCGTCCATCCGGAAGGCGCCGGTGGCAACGAAACTCGCCATCTGGACCGAGCTGAGCAGGTTCTTGGAATGTGGATGGGTCATGTCTCTCCCTCTCGGGGCGACTGGGCCGTGGTGGTTCGTACTAGACCAGCCTAAGAAACCGCACCGTTGCTGCGCGTGGGTTGAGATCACCACTGGTGGTAATTTCTCACCATGATCCCGCTGCATCTGGCTGAGCCGCCCGAGGTCGTGAACGCCGGTGTGGGCGTGCACGGCGTACGAGGGCTGCGGGACGTGTTCCGCCTGCCGGACTTCTGGCAGTTCCACCTGTACGGCTACTCGGCGAACCTCACGATCGACGGCACGGCCTTCTCGATCGCGCCCGGATGGGTCAGCCTGACGCCGGCCGGAGCACAGGTGGAGTTCGACTACCGCGGCCGCTCCGAGCACCTGTACGTTCACTTCCGCCCGCGCCTCAGCGGCGAGCCCTCGTACGTTCCCCTCGCCCAGGACGCCGGTACTGCGGCGCCCGTGCTGACCGACTTGCTCCGCCAGGCGATCGAGGCGTCTCCCAGTGGGTCGGCCCGAGTGGTCGCCGAGGTGTGGACTGCCCTCTGGCGGGTCTCGCAACTGACCTCGTCCGTGCCCGAGGGCGACAGCGGGCATCCGGCGGTAGCGGCTGCCATCGCCTTCGCCGAGGCGAACCTGGCCCGCCCACTGACCGTCCCGGATCTCGCCCGCGCGGCAGGCGTCTCGCACAACCACCTCACCCGGCTGTTCCGCGCCGAGACCGGTATGACGGTCGTCGCTTACGTCCGACTCAGGCGACTCGCCCGCGCCCGCCACCTGCTGGTCTCGTCGACCCTGTCCATCCCAGCCGTCGCCGCGTCCGTCGGAATCCCCGACCTGCAGGCCTTCAACAAGGCCTGCCACCGCGAACTCGGCGCCTCACCACGGGCGGTACGGGCCGGAATCTCAGGGCGTTAGTACCTCGACGAGCCGGGTGACCCCTTCGTCGCCATGGCCGGCGTCAATCGCGCGACGGGTGGTTTCAAGGAGCGCGGGAAGGCCGCCCGGCTCCAGGCCCGCGGCTTCTGCCGCATGGATGACATGCTCCAAGCCCGCCACCGTCGAGCGCAGGTTCGACTCGTCAGCCGGATACTTCCCGGCCGTCACATGCTCAACCAGGACGTCCATCAGGCCGGGCAACATCCCCGTCATCGTCTTCGCGTACTCCGCGAACTCGGCCGCCGCAATGCCCTCCGCCGAAGCCAGGGCGAAACCGTGCACCACGCCGCTGATCGAATTCCAGAACAGGTCGAGCAGCGCCGCGTCGTACCCGGCGGCCCGGCCTGGATCCTCTCCCACGTAGGTCGTCGTCCCGAGGCTCGCCAGCAACGGACGCTGGGTCTCCCAGACTTCAGCCGGTCCGCTGAACAGGAGGGAGGCCTCAGGTCCGCCGATGCTGTGCGTCCGGGCCATGATCACGCCGTCGAGGTAGGACGCCTGGTGGGCCGCGACCCAGCCTGCGAGTTCGCGGCTCCGATCAGGGGAATCACCGGTCAGATTGATGACTGTTCTGCCAGGAAGCTCGGTTGCCGCGGTCTCGAGGATCTGCTTGGCCGCCGCGGCGTCCACGACACAGACGATGACGGCGCCGCCGGCTCGGACTGCCTCCGCCGCGCTCTCGACCCGGACCGCTCCTGCCACGTCGCCGCGGCCCGGTGTCCGGTTCCAAATGGTGGTCTGGTGGCCTGAATCGACCAGCGCGGTGGCGAGGGCCTGGCCCATCGGTCCTAGTCCGAGCACTGTCACGGATGGTTTCGTCATGCCGGTTAAGCTAAACCTTCACGTTGACGTCAGAGTCAAGCCCGAGGTGACCATGCGGATCAGCGAACTCACCCGGCGGACCGGGGCCACCCAGCGCGCCCTGCGGTACTACGAGGAGCAGGGTCTGCTGCAGCCCGAACGCCTACCGAGCGGCTATCGGGAGTACGCCGAGGCCGACGTCGACGTGGTCCGCAGGATCAGGATCCTGCTGGCAGCAGGCCTCAGTACACCGGTCATCGCCGAGATCCTCCCGTGCCTCGTCGACTACGACGAGCTGCTGGTCGCCGCCTGCCCCGAACTCAAGGCAGGACTCGCCCAGGAGCGGGAACGGATCGGCAACACCATCAACGAACTGGAAGCCGCCCGCGCGTTGCTCGCCGCGATCATCGACGATCCGGTTGTCGCTGGTCCCTAGCGTCAGGCCGTGTGGGCGAGGGGGAAGGCGGTGGCGACCGCGGCTGTCCGGCTCGTCACGCCCAGCCGGTCGTAGATGTTCTCCAGATGCTTCCGAACGGTGCCCTCGGCAACGAACAGCCGCCGGGCGATCTGGGTGTTGCTGTCCCCGGCCGCGACGAGTCGCAGCAGTTGCCACTGGCGGTCGGTCAGCTCGGGGATGCCGGCGCGGCGGAGTTCGAGGTCGCGGTGGATCTCGAGGAAGTGCGGGCGGAGCATCCGGAGCAGCAGCCGTTCCCGTTCGGTGAAGTCGCGGGACGTGGCCCGGAACAGCATCAGCCGGCGATCCTCGGCGCCGTGCGCGGGGAACGGCACGGTGATCTCGCTGTGCATACCGGTCAGCCGGAACCACTCACCTTTCGCCGAGTTCACCAGCTGTGGCCTGGACAGGTAGTCGGATACCTTCCAGACGGTGTCGTAGTCGCCGGTGCGCTGGGGGCGGCTGCACGCCTCACTGGCCCAGTACGACCGCCAGAAGATGTCCTCCCAGCCCTCGCCAAGATCATCGGTCGGCAGTTCGGTCACCTCCTCGGCCGCGACGAACTCGCGATCGAGCGGGCGGCTCCGCTGGAAGGTGATGTCGTCGGCGGGCACCAGGTCGGCGAGCGCGCGCATCACCTCGCGCGGAAACTCCTCCTCCGGACCGGCCTCCCGGCCGCGGTCGATGATGTCGAGCAGCCGGCGCAGATCGCGCTCGGTGACGGTCAACTGTTCCACCATGACATTCCCCTCCCTCACCTCAGGCTAAGCCCGCAGCGGCGGCTGGCGAATACGTCGAACTGCGTATGGCCGCGGGCGGTGGGCGGCAGCCACGGTGGTGACTGTGGACGACACAGTGTCGTCCAGTCTTGGGGAGGAAAGATCATGAAGTTTCTGTCTCGCGTGACCGGTCTCTTGGCCGTCCTGTTCGTCTCGGCCGTCGCACTCTCCGGTACGGCGTTCGCGGTGCTCCCGCCGGAGCCATCGGATGATCGTGCACGCGCCGTGTACAACCCGCCGCCGACCGTCATCGAGGTCGTCTCCGAAGCCGGCCTGTCGACCTTCCAGATCGTCGGCCTGATGGCCCTCGCCGCCATCGCCGCAGCCGCGATCACCGTCATCGCGGTACGCCTGCTGCCGCGAGTCGGCCTCCACTTCGGCTCACCCCGTGCGGCCGGGGCGTCAGGGCGCTAGGGAGCTTGGGCCCCAATCCGGTTGTCGCCAAGGTCGCTGGTCCCTAGTGTCCTGGGCATGTATGAGCTGATCCCGGTGGCGGATGCGCCTGAGTTGGACGAGGAGGCGGGCCGGCGGTTCGTCGAGGAGTGGCCGGAGTTCATCTTCCACGACGAGGGCGTGACGCCGTACCGGGAACGGCGGATCGAGTACTTCCGGGGGTGGGAGTTCTACCTGGTCAGCACGGGGGACCGGCGGTTGATCGGTGGATGCTGGGGAGTGCCGCTCGCCTGGGACGGGTCCGTGGAGGATCTACCGGGCGGATTCACGGACTCGCTGGGGCGGGCGGTGCTCGAGCAGGAGGCCGGGGTGGCGCCGAATACGTTCGTGCTGATGGCGGCCGCAGTACGCAACGACGAGCAGGGCAAGGGCCACGCAGGCCGGGTGATCACCGCCGTCCGGGAGCGCGCTGTCGCGGGTGGGTTGTCGCAGGTCATCGCGCCGGTCCGGCCGACACTGAAGAGCAAGTACCCGCTCACCGACATCGCCGAGTTCATGACCTGGACCCGGCCGGACGGCCTGCCGCTGGATCCCTGGATCCGCACCCACGTCCGCCTCGGCGCCCGGCTGCTCGCGCCGGCGCCTTTCTCCCAGACCATGACCGGCTCGGTCGCCGACTGGGAGAAGTGGACCGGCATGACCTTCCCGGCCACCGGCACCTACGTCATCCCCGACGGCCTCACCACCCTGGCCATCGACCGAACCACCGACACCGGCCTCTACCGCGAACCCAACATCTGGATGCGCCACGCCTGAGGTGAGCAGCTAGGCGAGTGCCCGTACTGCGAGGCCGTCGGGCGCGAGGGCTCCTCGGAGGATGTCGAGGCAGTCCTCGCGGTCGGGGCCCTGGATCGCCTGCTCGGCCCAGAGGGCGACCTCTTCCAGGGCGCGGGCGCAGCGGTAGTACGTGAGGTTGGTCTCGTCGAGGGTGACGTCGCCATAGCCGTCGAAGAAGGCGGCGAGCTGGTCCGCGGTGGTCGGACCGAGGGCACCCATCCCACCAAGCATGAACATCAGATCCTGCTCACACGGCGCCAGTACTACGTCGTCCCAGTCGATCAGGTGGATGCCGACAGGGTCACTCCCGCCGTCGCTTGCCAGACTCCTTGGCCGCTCCGCCAGGACGTTCCCCAGGTGTGGGTCGGCATGGCAGATCACCGGCCTACCCTGTGGCGGTTCTAGCTCGCTGTGGAGCTTGAGGAGACCCGTGATGGTCTGCTGGTTCGCCTTCCAGACTGCGGCGAGCTCTTCCTCGACGGCGTCCGCGGGCGGCTCTGTGGTGAGCCTGAGCTGGATCGCCCGGATCAGAGCCGGCATGCGGGCGTTGATGGGATTCAGCCGGGGGAGCACAGCCTGCAGATTCGCCGGGACTTCTGTGGCGTGCACCCGGGCCAGCAACTCGCCGTACAGGCTCCATTGCTGATCAGTGAGTCCGCTGTCGGCTGCACGTGTTCCTTCGATCCACGGCGTCAGCGAGAGGCGCTTGCCCTCACGGTGACTCCATAGCTCTCCGCTGCGGGTCTGCCTGAGCTGTGGGATCCCTTGAATGCCAGTGCCCGCCAGATACGCCGTCAAGAGTGGTCCTGCGTCGGTGCCGCCGCCGCTCCACTTCACGGCATACAGGTCGTCGCTGCTCGTACGGACCCGCCAGACCTCTGCAGCAACGTCGGCACCGTCGTGAACCAGGCTGGCCTCAACCAGGTCGAGGCCGTAGTCCTCCCGCACCCACCGCCGCAGCTCGGCGTACAAGCTCAGCGGTAGTTGACGAACTGCACGGCGAAGTCGAGGTCCTGGCCCTTGATCAGTGCCTGGACCGTCTGCAGGTCATCGCGGCTCTTGCTGGAGACCCGCAGTTCGTCACCCTGGATCTGCGCCTTAGCGCCCTTGGGGCCTTCGTCGCGGATCAGCTTCGACAACTTCTTCGCGTTCTCCTGGGTGATGCCGGCGTTGATCGTCGCAGTGATCTTGTAGATCTTGCCGGAAAGCTTGGGCTCCTCGGCATCCAGACCCTTCAGCGAGATCTGCCGCTTGACCAGCTTGTCCTTCAGTACGTCGAGGACGGCGTTGACCCGCTCCTCGGTGTTCGCCTGCATGTCGATCGTCTCGTCGCCACTCAGCTTGATGGCCGCGTCGACGTTCTTGAAGTCGAACCGCTGGCTGATCTCCTTCGCCGCCTGGTTGACGGCGTTGTCCACCTCCTGGTGATCGACCTTGTTCACGATGTCGAAGGAGGACTCCGAAGCCATGGGCACTTCCCTTCCGAGTTGCTGTCATTCCGATTTGCTGTCAGGGGCACTGTCTGTTGTATCGTCTCTCACGCCGGTTCACGAACCAGCAGCACCCTGGCAGGTTGCCCGAGTGGCCAAAGGGAGCAGACTGTAAATCTGTCGGCTTATGCCTACGCAGGTTCGAACCCTGCACCTGCCACAGGAGCAAAAACAGCCCCTGACCTGCGGAAACGCAGGCCAGGGGCTCTTTCGTTGTGTCCGACTGCGTCCGACCGTCAACGGCGATCTGTGCCACCGGCGTGCCGCTGTGTCAGGCAGCCTCGCGGCGAGATTGCCGACTAGACGTTGCGAGAATCCTGCCGCCTTCCCGCCGGTATTCCGCCTCGCAAATCACGCCTGCTGGAGACAGAGTGATCCAGGCGGCGGACTACCGGACCATCACCCCGCCGTTTCCGGCGGCATGGCCGGATCCCTACTCGACGATGAGGAATCTGACGCGATGTCACGCATGGTGCTACGAAGGTTCATGGCCCGCAAAGCAATCACGGCAACGGCTGTGGTCGCCGCGGTTGCCGCGACCACAGCCCTGACGGCCCCCGTCGTCTCGGCCGCGGAGAACGCCCCCGAAGCGGCCCAGGCCTGCGCGATGCAGATCCTCCCGATCCCCGAGGGCTACCAGTCCACGAGGGTCACCGGCATGAGCAACGACGGCTCCGTCATCGCCTACCGCGCCGTATCGCCCGACCCTGAGGGCCCCAGGCCGAAGCAGTTCCTGTACAGCGATGGCGAAGTCTCCGAAGTGCCGATGCTCAGGGACTACACCACGATCCAAGACGTCAACGCCGCAGGCGTCGGCGTCGGCGGGGGGTGGATCTCCCCGAAGTATGTGCCGTACGTCTGGCGCGACGGCCAAATGTCCGAACTGCCCAACGAGGAGGGCGGCTGGGCCTACGCGATCAACGCAAAGGGTGACATCGTCGGCAGCCTCGATCGGGATGGCACTTCGATTCCGGTCCGGTGGCCGGCCGACGGGACCGGACCGGTCGACCTGGCGCTGCCCGAGGGCAAGGAGCGGGGCATGGCCACCGGCATCGGCAACGACGGCACCATCGTCGGCGAGGTCATGGTCGAGAGGGACAACTCCGGCAACCCCAAGCCGTACATGTGGCGCGCCGACGGCAGCGGCACCTACTTGGCGATGCCCGAGGGCGCCGACCTGGCCGATGTCGCCGTTGGCGTCACTGACATCAAGGGCGACTGGGCCTCCGGCTGGCTGGTCGCCCCGGGCGTCGGCTACGGGGGCGTCCGCTGGAACCTCGCCAAAGGCACCGCCGAGGTCGTCGACCTAGACGACTGGGTGGCCGTCAGCGCCAACGGCACCGTCGCCAGCCACCTCCGCGACTCCCCGATCGCGGCATACCAGTCCGGCAAGACCATCGTCGAACTGCCGGGACTGCTCGATCCGGCCGACAACACCAGCAAGGACAACGTCGTCGCGATCAGTGCCGACGCCTCCCTGCTCGCCGGGGACGTCTTCATCGGTGGGTACGACGCCGAGGAGCAACCCCTCACAAACGCGGTCACCTGGACCTGCGGCTAATCACCGAGGTCCTTGCGAGCGCATGGATGGTCTCCACGCGGACGGCTACGAGTCGTTGCGTGCGGCCCCCACTGGAGACGGTGGGGGCCGCGCGGCCGTTCAGACTTCGTGGTCGGCCCTGCCGAGGGTCGCGGCGGTCGGCCTAGCCGCTGACCTCGCAGGTCAGGGCGGGTCTGGAGATTGTCGACATGACGTTGTGGGAATCCTGCCGCCTTCCCGCCGGTGTTCCGCCTCGCTAATCACGTCTGCTGGAGACAGAGTGATTCAGGCGGCGGACCACCGGAGGATCACCCCGCCGTTTCCGGCGGCACGGCCGGATCCCTACTCGACGATGAGGATTCTGACGCGATGTCACGCATGAAGCCACGAAGGTTCAAGGCCCGCAAAGCAATCACGGCAACAGCTGTAGTCGCGGCGGTCGCGACCACTGCCCTCACAGGCCCCTTCGCCTCGGCCGCGGAGAACGACCCCGAAGCGGCCCAGACCTGCGCGCTGCAGATCCTCCCGATCCCCGAAGGCCTCGTGTCCACGAAGGTCACCGGCATGAGCCGCGACGGCTCGGTCATCGCCTACCAAGCCGACCCGCCCAGCACGGGCGATCCCGACGCCGCCGTCGTGCGTTACCCGCTCCTGTACGCCGACGGCAAGGTCACCAAGGTGCCGATGCCCGGCGAGTGGCAGGAGATCGCCGACGTCAATTCCAAGGGAGTCGGCGCCGGGAATGCGTCGGTCAACGACGCCCCGCTGCCCTACGTCTGGCGCGACGGCAAACTCACCCGGCTGCTCGGAGGCCGAGGCTGGGCGTACGGGATCAACGAGACGGGCGACATCGTCGGCAAGCTCTGGCCCGCACCCGGCAGCGACGACCCCACCGTGCATCCGACCGTCTGGCGGTCCGGCACGACCAATCCGGTCAAGCTGCCGCTGCCGAAGACCGCCAATGGGGGCTCCGCCACCGCGATCGCCAACGACGGCAGGATCATCGGAGAAATCACCCTCAACAATGACCCCGGCGAAGCCAAGCCGTACATCTGGTACCCCGACGGCACCGGCAAGCTACTGCCGATGCCCGAAGGCGTGGACCTCGCAGACGCCGACGTCCACCCCATGGAGATCAACGGCGACTGGGTATCGGGCATCCTCTTCGCCCCCGGTATCGAAGCCCCCGGCATCCGCTGGAACCTGGCCAAAGGCACCGCCGAGATGACCAAGCTCGGCCGGGACTGGGAGACCGTTGCGGTCGGCCCCGATGGGACCGCCGTCGGTGTTCTCTACAACACCCCGATCGCGGCGTACCAGACCGGCGGCACCGTCTTCGAGCTGCCGGGCGTGCTCGATCCGGACGCCAACATCAACTGGGACAACGCCGAGGCGATCAGCGCCGACGGCTCCCTCATCGCCGGGACCGCCTGGGCCGGCAACGACTGGAACGCGGTCACCTGGACCTGCAAGTGATCGCAGGAGACAGTTAAGCGCGCCCGGCCTGTGGCCGGGCGGGCCTTCGCCTGTGGAACGCACGTCTGCGGCGCCGCTCCTCCAGCAGGATGGTGGAGCGGCGCCGCATTCTCATCAGTGTTCGATGCGGCCCAACCGTTCGGCGACCGCGGCCGCCTCGGGCACGTCGCAGTCCGCGTATCCCCGGGCGGCGTGGTGCAGGTGTCGCCGCTCGGCTGCCATGTCGCCCTGTCGACGGTGGGCGTCGGCCAGACCGTGGTGGGCGCGGGCGAGTTCGTAGGCGTCCGCGTGGGTTTCAGCGATGGCCGCCGCCCGCTCGAGTTGACCGATCGCCGCCTCGGTGTCGTCCGAGGCGGTCAGTGCGCGACCGAGGCAGTTGCGCGCGGACCGCTCAAGCGAGGGGTCGACCAGTTTCACCGCATACTCGATGGCCCGGTTCAACTGGGCGGCGGCCTCGGCACTCCGGCCGAGCCGCAGCAGGTCTTCGCCCAGTTCGATGAGCGTCGCGGTCACATCGGCGGTGACGCCTTCCCCGCGGTAGGCCCGAAGACACGCGGTGTGCATGGTCACTGCTTCGGCCGGATCACCCCGCTCCCGCACCAGCACACCGCGGAAGACCTCGATCCTGATGCGGTTGTGGTCGTCGCCGACGTCCAGCCGCCGTTCCGCCGCCGCCAGGCGGCGCTCGGTTTCCGCGAAGCGTCCGAGCCGCAGTAGGGGGACGACCATGTTCGTGCTGATGAGCGCTGCCGCCGCTGCGTCTGTGGCGGCTTCCGCCTGAGCGAGCGCCGCTTCGTGCACCTCCAGCGCTTCGGCGAACCGCCCGGACCGCCGGTGCAGGACACCGATGTTGGCCAGCGTCAACGCCGCGTCGCCGAACTCGCCGAGGTCGCGCTTGAGCGCGACGGACCGGTCGAGATAGTCGATCGCCTCCCGGTGCCTGCCCGCCGCCAGGAGCTGGCGCCCCGCGTCCCCGAGGGTGAAGGCCTCCTTCCGGCCGTCCCCGGTGCGGCGAGCGATGTCCAGCGCGATCTGGTTGACGGTGGCGTGCGGGCCGATGTCGGGGTCG
>NZ_DASRXP010000502.1:0-14594 GCF_035687465.1 Kribbella sp. | reverse complement strand
GCGGGCCGCTGGTCACCCGCCGCGTCAAGCCCGGTCAGATCGTCCCGGTCGACTCCGAGCACAGCGCCATCGCCCAATGCCTTCGCGGCGGGTCTGCCGACGAGGTGCGCAAACTCCTGCTCACCGCCAGCGGTGGTCCGTTCCTGGGCCGGGCGCGTTCAGAGCTCGGCAACGTCACCGTCGAGCAAGCCCTGGCGCACCCCAACTTCGCGATGGGCCCGGTCGTCACGATCAACTCGGCCACGCTGGTGAACAAGGGCCTCGAGTTGATCGAGGCACACCTTCTGTTCGGCATCCCGATGGATCGGGTCGGCGTCGTGGTCCATCCCCAGCAGGCGGTCCACTCGATGGTGGAGTTCCACGACGGCTCCACCTTGGCCCAGGTGTCGCCGCCGACGATGACGCTGCCGATCGCGCTCGGGATCGGCTGGCCCGACCGGATACCGGACGCGTCGCCGCCGTGGAACTGGGCCGAGGCGAGCCGGTGGGAGTTCCTCCCGCTCGACGACGAGGCCTTCCCGGCGGTGCAGCTGGCCCGCGAGGCCGGCACCCGGGGCGGGACCGCCCCGGCCGTGTTCAACGCGGCGAACGAGGTCTGCGTCCAGGCGTTCCGGGACGGCCGGCTGCCGTTCCTCGGGATCGTCGATACCGTGGCCCTAGTTGTGACCGAACACGACGTACCCTCGTACGAGGAACTGTCCCTCGACGACGTACTCGCCGCGGACGCCTGGGCGAGGGCCCGGGCCCGTGAACTGACCGGCACCGACCAAGGCCAGGAGACCACACAGGCATGAGCGCACTTCTCACCCTCATCGGCGTGGTTCTGTTCGTCGTCGGCATCCTCGCCAGCGTGGCCCTGCATGAAATGGGTCACATGCTGCCGGCGAAGGCGTTCGGCATGAAGGTGACGCAGTTCTTCGTCGGCTTCGGCCGGACCGTGTGGTCCACCAAGCGCGGCGAGACGGAGTACGGCGTCAAGCTGATCCCGGCCGGCGGATTCGTCCGGATCATCGGGATGATGCCGCCGGCGAAGGGCCAGGACCCGACCAAGGTCCGCAAGGCGAACACGGGGCCCATCCAGTCGATGGTGGAGAACGCCCGCTCGGCGGAGTACGAGACGATCTCGCCGGAGGACGACGGCCGGCTGTTCTACCAGAAGGTGTGGTGGAAGAAGCTGATCGTGATGGCGTCCGGCCCGCTGGTGAACGTGCTGATCGCGTTCGTGCTCTTCGGCGGCCTGTTCATGCTGTACGGCGCCAACGTCGCGCAGACGACTGTCTCCACGGTCACGGACTGTGTGATCCCCGCCTCGCAGGCGTCCGCGGAGCGCAAGTGCGAGCCGAGCGACCAGGTCTCGCCGGCCAAGGAAGCCGGGTTCCAGGTCGGGGACAAGATCCTGTCCTTCAACGGTACGGCGATCAGCAGCTGGGACGACCTGACCCCGCTGATCCGGGCCAACACCGACAAGCCGGCCTCGATCGTTGTCGAGCGCAACGGCCAGCAGGTCACCCTGACCACCAGCACCATCATCAACCAGGTGGTGGAGAAGGCCGGCTCGGACAAGATCGTCTCGGTCGGCTTCCTCGGCGTCTCGCCGGAGCAGAAGGTCGAGCGGCAGGACTTCGGCTTCGTCGTCGACAAGATGGGTGAGCTCAGCGTCGCCACCGTGCAGGCCCTGGGCAACTTCCCGGAGAAGCTGGTCGGCGTCGCGAAGTCGATCGTCGGCGGTGAGCGCGACCAGGACAGCCCGATGAGTGTCGTCGGCGCGAGCCGGGTGGCGGGAGAGGTCGCCTCGAACAGTTCGTTGACCGGGGGCGAGCGGATCGCCTTCCTGGTCTCGCTGCTCGCTTCGCTGAACCTGTTCCTGGCGCTGTTCAACTTCATTCCGCTGCTGCCGCTGGACGGCGGTCACATGATCGGCGCCATCTGGGAAGGCATCCGGCGCGGGTTCGCCAAGCTCTTCGGCCGGCCCGACCCGGGGTACGTGGACGTGGCCAAGCTGCTGCCGATCGCCTACGTCGCGGCGAGCTTCATAGTGGTGATGGGCGTGCTGCTCGTCATCGCCGACATCGTGAACCCGATCAGGCTGTTCAACGGCTAAGACACCTCAACTGTTGAAGGACATATGAGCATTTCTCTGGGCATGCCCGCGCTGCCTCCGCCGACCATCGCCCCGCGTCGCAAGACCCGCCAGATCAAGGTGGGCAAGGTGCTGGTCGGCGGTGACGCGCCGGTGTCGGTGCAGTCGATGACGACGACGAAGACTCACGACGTCAACACCACCCTTCAGCAGATCGCCGAGTTGACCGCGGCCGGTTGCGACATCGTCCGGGTCGCCTGCCCGCGGCAGGAGGACGCTGACGCGCTCGCGGAGATCGCCAAGCACTCGCAGCTCCCGGTGATCGCCGACATCCACTTCCAGCCGAGCTACGTGTTCGCCGCCATCGAGGCGGGCTGTGCCGCCGTTCGGGTCAATCCGGGCAACATCCGCAAGTTCGACGACCAGGTGAAGGAGATCGCGCAAGCCGCGAAGGATCACGGGACGTCGATCCGGATCGGGGTCAACGCCGGTTCGCTCGACCCACGGCTGCTGGAGAAGTACGGGAAGGCCACGCCTGAGGCGCTGGTCGAGTCGGCCGTCTGGGAGGCGTCGCTCTTCGAGGAGCACGACTTCCACGACTTCAAGATCTCGGTCAAGCACAACGACCCGGTCGTGATGGTGAAGGCGTACGAACTGCTCTCCGAGCGGGGCGACTGGCCGCTGCACCTCGGCGTCACCGAGGCGGGGCCGGCGTTCCAGGGCACGATCAAGTCGTCGGTCGCCTTCGGGGCGCTGCTGGCGAAGGGGATCGGCGACACCATCCGCGTCTCGCTGTCCGCGCCGCCGGTCGAGGAGGTCAAGGTCGGCCTGCAGATCCTGCAGTCGCTGAACCTGCGCGAGCGCAAACTCGAGATCGTCTCCTGCCCGTCCTGCGGACGCGCCCAGGTGGATGTCTATACGCTGGCCGAGCAGGTCACGGCCGGGCTCGAGGGCATGGAGGTCCCGCTCCGCGTCGCCGTGATGGGTTGCGTCGTGAACGGCCCGGGCGAGGCTCGCGAGGCCGACCTCGGAGTTGCCTCCGGCAACGGCAAGGGCCAGATCTTCGTCAAGGGCGAGGTGATCAAGACGGTGCCCGAGTCGAAGATCGTCGAGACCCTGATCGAAGAGGCGATGCGCATCGCCGAAGAGATGGGCGAACCCGCCGAAGGCGGCGAACCCACCGTCACCGTCGGCTGATTCGGTCTTCTCAGCCGCCGCGGATCTGGCATAAGGTGCGAACGGCCCGGCCCGCCTGGAGCCGGCCGTCCGGGAGGTTGACCATGAAACGCAAGATCCTCACTCTGTTCGCAACCGGTGTGGTCGTCTGTGCTGCGACGCTGCCGGCTGCGGCGATCAATTCCTACAACGCGACCGCTGCGCCTGAGCGGACCGAGGTGGGGGCGTTCATGGCGCTGTGGGACAACACCGGCGATGGTGTGCCTGACCGGTTCGACTGGGTATGCAGCGGCACGATGATCGACCGCGACACCTACCTCACGGCGGCCCACTGCACCGATGACTGGCCCGCCGGCACCCGCTTCTACGTGTCCCTCGAGCAGAACGTCCAGTCCCTCCTCGACGCGGCCGCTGCCAAGGGCCTCACGCCCGCACAGACTGCTGCCGCCTTTGTCCAGGCCGGCCAGGCGGTCGAGGGGGACACGCACCAGGACCCGGGATTTCCCGGGAACTCCTCAGATGCACACGACATCGGTGTCATCGACTTCGCGACGCGGCAGACCGATCCACTTGATGTCTGGAGTTTCACGCCGGCGACTCTGCCGACCGCTGGACAGCTTGATCAACTGGGGAGTCGCGCGCTCGATGCCGCCTCCTGGCTGGTCGTCGGCTACGGCACCCAGGAGGCTGTCCGTGGGCCCGGTGGTCACACCCACCCTGGTGGTGGCGTGCGGATGAAGGCGCCGGTGGACTTCAACGCCCTGAACAAGACCTGGGTCCGGCTGGCGATGACCGCGCCGCAGGGTAACGGTGGCGCCTGCTACGGCGATTCCGGTGGACCGAACTTCGTCACGCTGGGCGGCAAGCGGGTGCTTGCGGCAACCACGATCACCGGCGACACGCCTTGCTACGCGACGAACGTGACGTATCGCGTCGATACCCAGTCCGCCCGGAGCTTCCTCGCGCCGTACGTGAAACTGCCCTGAGCCAGGCGGTCTGTGAGATCGCGCTGACTTCGTGGTCACCCGGCGGCTACGCTTCGCCGGGTGACCAGTTATCTGATCGTCAGCGCGATCGCGGCGGAGGCGCGCTACGTCCCTGACGAGTTGCCGACCGTCATCACCGGTATCGGCAAGACCGCGGCCGCGGTGGCGACTGCGACGGCCTTGGCCGGGAGGTCGACAGAGGACTTGGTCGTACTGAACGTCGGGACGACCGGTGCGTTGCGGGACGGGTTGTCCGGGCTTTATCTGCCCAGTGAAGTGGTCAACCACGACATCAACGCGGACGCCGTGCGGGCGCTCGGGCTGGATCCGCAGGAGTCGTTGAAGGTCGAGGGCGGCGACGGGACTGTGCTGGCCTCGGGCGATGTGTTCGTCACGGATCCCGTACTCCGGGCCAAGCTCGCCGAGCGGGCGCATCTGGTGGACATGGAGGCGTACGGCGTCGTCTACGCCTGCCGGCGATTCGGCGTACCGGTTCGGGTGGTGAAGCACGTGTCCGACAGCGCCGACGAGGCTGCGATGGATTGGCCGGCTCTCGTGGACGCCAGCGCCAAGGTGCTGGGGGAGTGGGTTCGCTCAGAGATCGGCTAGCTGCGAGAGCACCTCGGTCTCGCGGACCAGCCAGCGCATGACGCCGCGCCCACTCGCCTGTACCGCGCGGTTCGCCCGCAGCGCTTCCTCGACCGTCACCCAGCGCGGTGTCAGTTCGAGTTCACTCTCGTAGCTCTCCAGTTGCTGCGAACGATCGTCCACCCCACCCGAGCAGTAGAAGTAGTGCGACGTCATCTTGAAGACCTCGTACTCCGGTTCGACCGCCCGCAAGTATTCCACGGTCGACCCGATCGCCAGGCCCACCTCGACCTCGCGCCGGCCGCATTCCTCCAGAAACTCCCGCCCCAACGCCGCCGGCATCGACTCCCCGGCCTCCACCCCTCCACCAGGGAACTTGTAGTCGCCGTGCCGCGAGGCCAGCAGGAGGAGCTCGTCACCGCGGAACATCACCCCGCGGACGGCGATCCGTTCGAGCGTGGGCGCGCTCAGGTCGAGATCTGGATCATGGACGAACTTCCCTAGCAGCATACCGACTATTCTGGCTTGACCTTGACCCTGAGGGCAGGGTTTAGCGTCGGTGTCGAGGAGGCGGAATGCATATCAGTGACCTGGCCGCCGAGGCCGGAGTGACGGTCAAGGCGGTGCGGTACTACGAGTCGCAGGGGCTGCTGAAGCCCGCCAGACAGGCCAACGGCTACCGGACCTACACGTCGGAGGACGTCGTGGTGGTCCGTGAGGTGAAGGCGCTGCTGTCACTCGGGTTGACCGCTGAGCAGACCTATCCGTTTATCGAGTGCCTGCGAGCCGGCAACGACCGCGCTGATGTCTGCCCGGCATCGCTGACGGCGTACCGGACCAGGATCGCCGAAGTGGACCGACGGATCACCGAGCTCACCGATCTGCGGGCCAGGCTCACCGACCTCCTCACCGATGCCGAGAACTGGAGGACGAGAGTATGAGCGATCTGCAGGTAGTCGACGAGAGCAACTTCGACGAGGTGGTGCTGGGAGCGGACAAGCCGGTACTGGTGGACTTCTGGGCCGAGTGGTGCCCGCCGTGCCACCAGATCGTGCCGGTCCTGAAGGCGATCGGCGAGGAACGCAAGGACCAGCTCACCGTGGTGAAGCTGAACTCGGACGAGAACCCGGCGATCTCCTCGAAGTACCGCGTGATGGCACTCCCGACCCTGATGCTGTTCCACCGCGGCGAACTGATCTGGTCTGTGGTCGGCGCCCGCCCGAAGGCGCGCCTGCTCAAGGACCTGGACGACGTCCTACTCGCCGCCGTCTGACAGTCGCCTGACGACGGAATCCATCACGTTCTGCCAGTGAGTGCGCTGGCGGTTGCGCTCCTCGGCATCCGCCAGCCGCTCCTGGTGGAACCGCAGCACCGACTTGGAGCCGGCCCCGGACACTGCCACCTGCACCGTGCTCTCGTGGGACCAGTCCGCGGGATGCCAGGTCAGCCGGATCCGGTCGTGCTCACGAATACTCCGTACTTCGCCCGTGGTCCCGTCCGCCGTCTTGTACGCCGACCCGTTCTCCAGTACTGCGCCTTCGCCCAGCCACACCGTGACTCCCTCGGTGCTGGTGATGAAGTCCCACAGCTCGGGCACGGAGTACGGCAGCGTCTTGGATACGCCGACGTTCCAGCCGGCGTCCTTCGTCTCGCCGACGGGTGCCATCACAGCGCCGTCTGCTGGTGGAAGACCACGCGCCACTCGCCGCCGGTGCGGTTCCACACCGTGCTGGCGTAGGAGGGCAGCTCCAGCTCGTTGCCCTGGACAACTGCCGTCACGTCGACCTTGTAGGTGACCACCGCGTTGTCGTCGTCGAGCACAAGCACCTGCCGACCGGACAACTCCGTCTTGACGTAGGGGTTGTGGTTGGCCGAGATCACCGGGATCGTCTGCGCCTTGTTCATCACGCCGTACTTGCTCACCGCCAGGGAGTCGTTCCGGAGGTACTCGGCGTAGAACCCGCCGTCACCCTCGCGGTTGGCCTGCCACATCTGGTCTTCGAGCTCGAGCAGGGTTTCGGTGACGGTCATCGCAGTCTCCTTTGAGGTGTAACTGGTAATACCGGTGTGACACCGACTATAGTGGTTACATGACGCCAGGCGCAAGACGATTGACCTCTCCGGACGGCGTGACGCACACGTTCGACTCGAGCAGTTTCGCGCTGGAGTTGCTGCTGACCGGCGGCCCGCCGCCCTGGGATCGCTACGAGACGCTGGATACGCCGGAGGCGCTGGCGGACTGGGTGGTGGGCTCGCATCTCGCGCTCGGGTTGCCGGCTGCCGCTCTGAAGATCACCCGGGCCGAGCTCGCCAGGATCAAGGAGTTCCGTGAGGCACTCTGGCGCATCATCCCCGCCCTGACGAAGAGCAATGGCAACGACAAAGTCTTGCCAGGCGCGCAGCCGGTGACGCCGGCGGACCTCAAGCTCGTCAATGCCGCGGTCGGGCCCCTGCCGAGGCCGCAGCTTGGCGGTCCGGACCGCACGAAGCGTTGGGAAACCCCTGTCACCGGTACCCAGATCCTTGGCGCGGCCGCGCGCGAACTGGTCGAGATGATCGGCACGGACCGGGCGAAGCGGGTGCGCATGTGCGAAGGCGCCGACTGCTACCTGATGTTCTACGACACCTCACGCCCGGGCAACCGCCGCTGGTGTTCGATGCAACGCTGCGGCAACCGCAACAAGGTCGGCACCTACCGCACCCGCCACTACGCCTAACCGACCAGGCCCTCCTGGAGGTGGTTGAAGTGGAGGTTCATGGTGGCTCCCGGTTGACTGGTAGCTCTCTAGGATGCTAGTAATATAGCCATGACCGACGAGGTTGCCAAGAAGGCGCAGTTCAACGTCTACCTGCCCCCCGACCTGATCCGCCGGGTCAAGCACAAGGCGATCGACGAGGTGACGAGTCTGTCGGCGCTCGTCGAGCAGGCTCTGACGGAGTACCTGGACAAGCACGGAGAGGCCAGAGGATGAACGACGTGGTGATTCGCCCGTTGCGGTTCAGCGCCGACGTACCGGCGATGCGGGCCTTCCTGGAAACGCTCGGCCTGCGGTCCCGGATCGAATCCGAGCGCGGCGGCTGGGTCGACATGGTCGCAGGCAACGGAATGGTCGCGCTGCACGATGCCGCCAGCAGTTCGACCGGCGCCAAGGCGGGGGACACCACGCTGTCCTTCGAGGCCGACGACATCGACGAACTGAAGGAGCGGCTATTCGCGGCCGGCTATCCGGACGTGACGATCTGGGACGAGGCCTACGGCCGGGTCCTCTCGGTGACCGCCGCGGACGAGACGGTGATCTGGATCGACGAACGCAACGACGACCTGTACGGCTACACGCTGCACGATGCGCATGCCGACACACGCTGGTCGGTGACGCCCCACTTGACCGGAGCCGATCAGGCCTCGTGGCAGCGGTTCCTGGAGATCCTCGGTGGCGACTACCTCGTGGACTACGGACCACGCGAGGCCGAGTTCGCAGTACGGCTCGACCTTCGCACTACCGAGAGCCTGGCCGAGGTCCGGGCCAGGTTGACCGCAACCGGGTACGAACCTCAACCGGACGAAGCCGGCCTCACCCTGACGGACCCGGACGGCCAGACCGTCAAGGTGCAGGCCTGACGCTTTCGGGCAGGAATCCTCGCGAAATCTCAGGGAGCCTGGACCCATTGCGGGCCTGATCCGCCGCGATCAGCTAGGTTCTGCCCGTGGGTGTACGGGTATTGGGTCCTCGCGACCTCTCAGCTGCGAGGGCCGTCATCGCCCGTGATCCGGTCATCAACGTCTTCGTGGACAGTCTGGTGCAGGCGTCCGGGCTGGATCCGCGGCGCGGCGCGGAGGTCTGGGGGTTCGTCGACAAGGGCGAACTCGAGGCGCTCTGTCATGCGGGCGGCAACATGGTCCCGGTCGGCGCCGACGAGGCAGCCCTGCGATCCTTCGCGGCCTACGCTCTCCGCCGCGGTCGGAACTGCTTCCAGATCCTCGGACCTGCTCGGGACGTCGAGCGGCTCTGGACCGTCCTCGAACCGCAGTGGGGCCCGGCCCGCGAAGTCCGCGAGGACCAGCCCTTCATGGTGATCGAGGGCCCGCCGGCGATCGCGCCGGATCCAGTGGTCCGGGCGGTCGAGCCGGTCGAGTTGTCGGTCCTGTACCCGGCCTGCGTGGCGATGTACACCGAAGAGGTCGGGGTGCCGCCGCAGACGGGTCCGGACGGCTCGTTCTACCGGTCGCGAGTGGCCGAGCTGATCCGGGCCGGCCGGGCGTTCGCGCGGATCGAGGACGGCAAGGTCGTCTTCAAGGCGGAGGTCGGATCGGTGGGGACCGGGGTCTGCCAGATCCAGGGCGTCTGGGTCGATCCGGAGCGCCGCGGTGAGGGATTGGCCGCGCCCGGTATGGCCGCAGTGGTTGAGCTCGCTCGGCAGATCTCCCCGGTGGTGACTCTCTATGTGAACGCGTTCAACACGCCCGCCAGAGCGGCGTACGAGCGAGTCGGGTTCCGCACGATCGAGACGTTCGCGACGATCCTGTTCTGAGGCTGAGCGCTCATTGTGATGGTGCGGTGACCGCTGGTGAGGTTTGCTGTTCCGCAGCGCCGCCCCGCGCCGCGGAAGGAACACAATGCGAAAAGTCGCAGTCTCACTGGCCTGCCTGGCCGCCGTCGCTGTCGCCGTCACCGGATTCGCCCCGGGGAGTTCGGCCGCACCGGCTCCCGCGCCAGCATCCGCCTCCGCCGACGCCGAGCCGTCGTATTACACGATGAAACTGCCCGCCGGAACCACCGTCGCCGACCTGGTCCGCGACGGCTACGACATCAGCCATGGGCACGGCTCCCGACCCCTCGTGGTCGCGACGCCGGCCGAGGTCGACCGCCTGCGCGCCCGCGGCGTGGTGCTCGGCAAGAGCGGCAACGTCTATCAACCGGTCGTCCGCGTCGCCTCGGACGCTGCCGGTACTACGTACTACGGCGGCTATCACACCGTCGTCGGTCATGAGCAGCACAATGCCGCGGTCGCAGCCGCACACCCGGATCTCGTGAAGCTGTACGACATCGGTGATTCCTGGAAGAAGACGAAGGGCCAGGGTGGTCACGACATCCAGGCGCTGTGCATCACCAAGCTGGCGGCGGGCGACTGCGCGCTGAACAGCACGGGGAAGAAGGCGAAGTTCGTCCTGCACACGCAGATCCACGCGCGCGAGTTGTCGACGGGTGAGCTCGCATACCGATGGATCGATCTGCTGGTCTCGTCGTACGGGAAGGACCCGGAGATCACCTCCCTGGTGGACACTCGCGAACTATGGGTTATCCCGATCGCGAACCCGGACGGGGTGGATGTGGTCGCCTCGTCGCCGTCGCGGCCGGTGATGCAGCGGAAGAACGTCGACAACGCCGCGGGTGGTTGCCCGGCGGCGGACGCAGGGGTCGATCTCAACCGGAACTCGGACTTCCAGTGGGACGTGGAGCAGGGCGGTCCGTGTGAGGAGACCTATCCGGGCGCGAAGGCGGTCTCGGAACCGGAGACGGTGGCGATCGAGGGCCTGCTCGACAAGGTCTTCCCCGACACCAAGGGCCCGGTCGGCGATCCGGCCAAGCCCGGTACGACGGGGATCTTCATCACCTTGCACAGCTACGGCAACGACATCCTCGCGCCGTACGGCTACACCAACACACCGGCTCCCGACCGTACGGCATTGGTTGCTCTGGGCAATAAGATGGGCGCCTTCAACTCGTACCCCGTCAGCACTGGGGACGGCGGCGTCGGCTACTTCGCCCCCGGCGCGACCGACGACTGGCTCTACGGCACTCGAGGAGTGCCCTCCTTCACCTTCGAAGTGGGCCCGAACTCCGGCACCTGCGGTGGCTTCTTCCCGGCCTACTCCTGCATGGACTCCACCTTCTGGCCCAAGAACAAACCGGCCTTCCTCTACGCCGCCAAAGCCGCCGCAGCCCCTTACGGACCCCTTCCCTGATCCCGCCTACCTACCACCGGGTAACAGGTCCTATAAAGTCTTCTTCATGACCAAGCGAAGTAGGAGCACGACTGGCCTGGCAGCACTGTTCGCCGTTTCCGGCGTGCTCCACTTCGCCAAGCCGGAACCGTACGAGCGGATCGTGCCGCACCAACTTCCCGCGAAGAAGAAGCTTGTCTATGCCTCCGGTGCGGCCGAACTCGCCTGCGCCGCCGGTCTCCTCCATCCCCGGAGCCGCCGGCTCGCAGGTCTGACCAGCGCTGCCCTCCTGGTCGCCATCTTTCCGGCGAACGTCCAGATGGCCCTGGACCTCAACCGCAAAGGCTCACCTCGCGCCAAGACGATCGCCTTCGCCCGCCTCCCACTCCAGCTCCCCCTCATCCGCACCGCACTCAAGGCCTCCCGCGAAACCCCCTGACCCCACCCGCGAGGGACCACGGCGGGTCCCGATACCGGGCCTGTGGAAAAGTGGTGAGAGGACTGGCGGTGGGCGGATATCCTCTTTGCCGTCAGTTGTTTGTCCATCTCGTCTGTTATTGCTTGGAGACTCTCGTGATTCTGCGCATGTCGTCGCTGTTCCTTCGCACCCTTCGCGAGGACCCGGCGGACGCGGAGGTCCCGAGCCACCGGTTGCTGGTGCGCGCGGGATACATCCGCCGTGCCGCCCCGGGGATTTACACCTGGCTGCCGCTGGGGCTGAGGGTGCTGCGCAACGTCGAGACCATCGTCCGTGAGGAGATGAACGCGATCGGCGCGCAGGAGCTGGTCTTCCCGGCGCTGCTGCCCCGCGAGCCCTACGAGGCGACCGGCCGCTGGACCGAGTACGGGCCGAACGTCTTCCGCCTGAAGGACCGCAAGGGCGCCGACATGCTGCTCGGCCCGACCCACGAAGAGATGTTCACGCTGCTCGTGAAGGACCTCTACTCGTCGTACAAGGATCTGCCGCTGTCGATCTACCAGATCCAGAACAAGTACCGCGACGAGGCGCGCCCGCGGGCCGGCGTCCTGCGTGGGCGCGAGTTCGTGATGAAGGATTCCTACTCGTTCGACGTGGACGAGGTGGGGTTGCAGTCGTCGTACGACCTGCACCGGAAGGCGTACATCAAGATCTTCGACCGGCTCGGGTTCGACTACGTGATCGTGCAGGCGATGTCGGGCGCGATGGGCGGCTCGGCCTCGGAGGAGTTCCTCGCCGTCGCGGAGAACGGTGAGGACACCTTCGTCCGCTCACCGGGCGGGTATGCCGCGAATGTCGAGGCCGTGGTGGTTCCGCAGGGGGCGCCGGTGGACGCGTCGGCCGTGCCCGCGGCCGAGGTGGTCGACACCCCGGACACGCCGACCATCGACACCCTGGTCGAGACGCTGAACGCGAAGCACGCCCGCACCGACGGTCGCGAGTGGACCGCTGCGGACACGCTGAAGAACGTGCTGGTGATGCTGGTGCACCCGGACGGATCCCGCGAGCCGCTGGCGATCGGCGTACCGGGGGACCGGGCGATCGACGAGAAGCGGCTCGGCGCGCAGGTAGAGCCGGCCGAGGTGGAGGCGTTCGAGGAGTCCGACTTCGAGAAGAACCCGTCGCTCGCGAAGGGGTACATCGGTCCGGGCGTGCTCGGCAAGGACAACGCCTCGGGCATCCGGTACCTGCTGGATCCCCGCGTGGCCGAGGGATCCGCGTGGGTGACCGGTGCGGACAAGGCCGGTTTCCACGTGCTCAACCTGGTGTACGGCCGTGACTTCCAAGCCGACGGCACGATCCAGGCCGCCGAGGTGCGTGACGGCGACGAGGCGCCGGACGGTAGCGGTCCGCTGTCGTCCGCCCGCGGCATCGAGATGGGGCACATCTTCCAGCTCGGCAAGAAGTACGCCGAGGCGCTGGATCTCAAGGTGCTGGACCAGAACGGCAAACTGGTCACCGTCACGATGGGCTCGTACGGCGTCGGCGTGACCCGGGCGGTCGCCGCGGTCGCCGAGGGCAACCACGACGAGCTGGGCCTGATCTGGCCCCGCGAGCTCTCGCCTGCCGACGTCCATCTGGTTGCCACCGGCAAGGATGCCGCGCTGTTCGAGAAGGCGGCCTCGATCGCCGCCGAGCTGGAGTCCCGCGGCCTCACCGTGCTCTACGACGACCGCGAGAAGGTCTCACCCGGCGTGAAGTTCAAGGACGCCGAACTCCTCGGCGTCCCCACCATCGCCGTCGTCGGCAAGGGCCTGGCCGAAGGCACCATCGAAGTCAAGGACCGCCGCTCCGGCACCAGCACCAACATCGGTGTAGAAGAAATCGTCAACCACCTGGTCACCGTCGTCCGCAGCTGACCAACCGCTGACAACAAACGAGGGGTGCACTCCGGTGGAGTGCACCCCTCACGTCAAAACCCCGGCGGTTTGGCCTGCTCGCAAGCGAACTACCAGGGACCGTTCCGGGGTCTTCGTCAACGACATTACTTGGTCGCGCGCAGAGATGGGTTGGAAAGAGGTGGCCCCGGCGACATGACCAAGGCCAGCGGTCCACCGGGGCTTTCAGGAAGAACTGAACCTAGTGGCAGGCGATAGTCGCAGCCGGCGCGAGCTGGAGAGGAATTCGTTTGCGGTGGGGGCCGAGGAGAGGTCACACTGTGTGACGCACGGCCAGATCAGCAGCGGGTACCGGCTCTGCCGGAACTGTTCTGCGTGTTGTACCTGGTGCGGTGCATCGGCGCCGCTTTGCAACGGACAGAGCTCAGGACTCGATGGTCTGTCCCGGCACCCACAGATCCCGTACGACGGCTCTGCAGGCCCGGCTGCTCGTCCAGAGCCGGCTCCTCCGCCGCCGCCCGGGGTGGGTGCCGGGCCGGATCGAGTGCGACGGGTGCCGATCGAATCAGCGAGGGGGAACAGAGGATGGCCAAGGTCACCGTGCAGGCGCACGAGCGCGTCGTGGTTTATCGCGACGGCGTCTTCGAGGCGGAGCTTGAACCAGGTCGCCACAGCGTGCGCAAGCCCTGGCGGGTGAAGCGCGAACTGGTCGACATGCGCCTGCAGCAGCTCACTGTCGCAGGCCAGGACATCTTTACCTCCGATGGTGTGACCTTGCGCGTCACAGCGGTCGTCCGGTGGCAGATCAACGACGTCCGGGCCTACATCGAGCGCGCCGAGGCTCCCACCGAGCTGCTGCATGTGGCTCTCCAGCTCGCCGTGCGGGACGCGGTCGGCAAGCGGGAGTTGGACGAACTGCTCCGCCCGGAAGGCCGCGCCGCAGTGACGGACGAGCTGGCCGGACCGGTGGGCGATGAGGTGGCAAACCTCGGGATCACCGTTCTCGGCGCCGCAGTACGGGACTTTGTGCTGGTTGGCGAGCTTCGTGCGGCGCTGGCCGAAACTGCCCTCGAACGTCAGCGTGGTCGTGCTGTCCTCGAGCGCGCGCGTGGCGAGTCGGCCGCACTCCGGTCCCTGGCCAACAGCGCCAAGCTCCTCGACGACCACCCGGCTCTGGCCAACCTCCGCATGATCCAGACCGCCGCCGAAGCAGGCGCCACCATCGTTCTCACCCCCGACGGCCTCCCCTCGCGCACCTGATCACTCCCGCGGCTGAGCCCGGCTGAGCCTAAGGTCGGGACCATGGTGGATTACGACGAGCGGTTGCATCGGGTTTACGCCGAGGGGCGGCGGTTGACCTCCGCGGCGCTGGGGGAGTGGATGGGAGCGTTCACCGGGCATGCGCCGACCGAGCGGCCGCTCGCGGTGCTGGATCTGGGGTGCGGGATCGGGCGGTTCACGCCGGCGCTGGCTGAGACGTTCGGTGGACCTGTCTACGGTGTCG
>NZ_DASRXP010000501.1:0-3962 GCF_035687465.1 Kribbella sp. | reverse complement strand
TCGGTGGCGGCGAGGCGTTCGGCTGGGTCCGCCAGGGCGGGCGCGAGGAGCATGGCGTCGATCGCGTTCACGCTACGACCCGTGAGTTGCTCGAGGGCGAAGAGGAAGGGCGGGTTCAGCGGCGCGCAGTGGTCACCTGGTGGGAGTTGCTCCGCGACCCAGGCAGGATCGACGTCGGCGGCGACCACGATGTGACCGGTCAGGCCGATCACGCAGGTGTCCCGCTCCGACGGCGCCGGCACGACTGTGACGCCGAGGTCCGGGGCGGGGAAGACACCGCCTTCGATGCCGCGCAGAATGTCAGCCAGAGTTGTCATCACGAGCCATTCTGGAGGTACAGGGTGCGGAAGCCGCAGCGGGCCGGGGCCGAGGGACTGCCCAGCCGGGTGACGATCTACGAGGTCGGGCCCCGGGACGGGTTGCAGAACGAGGACGCGATCGTCGACGTGACGGTGAAGGCCGAGTTCATCCGGCGCCTGGCCGACGCCGGCCTGACCACCATCGAGACCACCAGTTTCGTGCATCCGAAGTGGGTACCGCAGCTCGCGGACGCCGCCGAACTCCTTGCCACGCTCGACCTGCCGGACGGCGTACGGGCTCCCGTGCTCGTGCCGAACGAGCGCGGCCTGGATCGCGCGCTGGAGGCCGGGGTCCGCGAGATCGCGATCTTCGCGAGCGCCACCGAGACCTTCGCGACGAAGAATCTGAACTCCACGCTGGACGAGCAGTTCACCATGTTCGGGCCGACGATCGAGCGCGCGCTGGACGAAGGCTTGGCCGTTCGCGGGTATGTCTCGATGTGTTACGGCGACCCGTGGGAGGGCGACGTCCAGGTCGACCAGGTGGTCAAGGTCGGCGCGAGGCTGGTCGAGCTGGGTTGCCACGAACTGTCCCTCGGCGACACGATCGGCGTGGCCACGCCGGGCCAGGTGATCAACCTGATCGAGGCATTCACCGCGGCGGGCGTGTCCGTGGACAAGCTGGCGGTCCATTTCCACGACACCTACGGGCAGGCCCTCGCGAACACCCTCACGGCTCTGCGAGAAGGCGTCACCACAGTCGACAGCTCGGCGGGCGGCCTCGGCGGCTGCCCGTACGCCGAGAGCGCCACGGGCAATCTGGCTACCGAGGATCTCCTCTGGCAGTTGGACGGCCTCGGCATCGAGACCGGTGTCGACCTGGAGAAGCTCGTCACCACCAGCGTCTGGATGGCCGAGCAACTCGGCAAGCCGTCGCCCAGCCGCGTAGTACAGGCCCTCGCTGGCTGATCAGGTGCGCACAACCGCCTCGATGCTGTCCAGGATGAGGTCCAGGCCGTACTCGAACTCGTTGCCGTAGCTGTACCCCGGCTGCAGGATGTACTCCTTCGTGAACTCGACCAGGTGCGGGTACTCCTCGGCCGAGAACGGCAGCATCATCGTCGCGGTGACCTCCTCCAGGTCCGTGGTGTCGTCGAACGGCAGGTTCACCTCCTGCAGGACGAACCCGTAGATGTAGCTGTCGAGCAGTGAGAAGGCGTGCCCGGCCATCTGGACCGAGAAGCCGGCTCTGCGGCAGGCTCCGATCACGGCGTCGTGGTGCCGCAGGGTCGCCGGGCCAGGCGAGGTCCGGGAGTCCATGATGCTGATCGCCCACGGATGGCGACTCAGGGCCTCGCGGGCCGACACCGCCCGCATCCGCATCGCGGTCCTCCACTCCATCCCTTCGGCCGGCAGGTCGACCTCGGCGAAGACCAGGTCGACCATCCCGTCGAGGATGTCCTCCTTGTTGGCCACGTGGTGGTAGAGCGACATCGCCTCCACGCCGAGCTCTTGGGCGAGCTTGCGCATCGAGAGCGACGCGAGGCCGTCCACGTCGGCCAGCGCCATCGCGGTCGTCAGGGCTCGCTCCCGGCTGAGGGTCGCCCGTGCCTTCTTGGCCATCCCTGGTTTCTCCCTGATCCGAGGCGCTGACGCGCCTGTGTCCTTGACAGCCTTACGCCGTAAGGTTAGCGTACCGATCATCCTTACAGTGTAAGGACGCCTCGATCGGAGGGCCCCTGCAACAGGCATGGAGTGCACTCGCATGATCACCGTCTCCGGACTCACCAAGCACTACGGCAAGCGTCTCGCCGTCCACGACATGAGCTTCGACATCGCCGCCGGCCGCGTGACCGGGTTCGTCGGCCCGAACGGCGCCGGCAAGTCGACCACGATGCGGATGATGGTCGGCCTGACCCGGCCCGACAGCGGCGAAGTCCGCTACCACGGCACCCGCTACACCGAGCTGAAGAACCCGGCCCGGGTGGTCGGATCAGTGCTCGACGCCCGCTGCATGCACCCCGGCCGCACAGCGCGGAACCACCTCCGCGCCGCAGCCGCCCTGAGTGGATTGCCGGCCCAGCGGGCTGAGGAAGTCCTCGCCGAGGTCGGGCTCGAGACGGCAGCTGGCCAACGGGCCGGTGGGTTCTCACTCGGCATGCGCCAGCGGTTGGCGCTGGCCGGCGCGCTGCTCGGCAACCCCGAGGTTCTGCTGCTGGACGAGCCGTCCAACGGTCTCGATCCCGACGGCATCCGCTGGTTGCGTACCTACCTCAGCGACTTCGCCCAGCGCGGCGGCACGGTCTTCGTGTCGAGCCACCTGATCGGCGAGCTGAGCATGTTCGCCGACGACCTCGTCGTGGTCGGTGGCGGCCGGCTGCTCGCCGCGGAGTCGGTCGAATCGATCACCGCCCGCAGCGAAACGACAGTGACCGTGGAGACACCACAGCCGGCCGAGCTTGCCGCAGTACTGGCGTCGCAGGGCGTCCGCGCCTCGGTGTCAGGCAACCGGCTCGTACTGCGAGGGACAAGCAAGGCCGTCGTCTCGCAGCTCGCCTACGACAGCGGGATCCGCCTGGTCGAACTGACCGAGAACTCGCAGTCACTCGAAGACAGCCTGCTCGACCTGACCAGGGCGTCCACCGAGTTCGCAGCCGCCTGATCCGCACGATCCAGACCCAGACTCGAAGGACACCGTCATGACGAGCACGACCGTAGCGATTCCGAGTACCGCCACCCGCGCATCGACCAAGCAACTCGCCACTCGATCCACCGCCGACGACCTCAAAGCCCTTCCAGGAGTGCTGAAGAGCGAGTGGATCAAGATCTCCTCACTCCGGGCGAACAAGGCCATCCTCGGTCTGACCGCAGTAGTCGGAGGCTTCGTCGCCTGGGCAGTCGCGACATTGGTGACCGACGAGGTTCAGACCATCTCCGAGGTCTTCATCTTCTCCACCGTGCTCACCGCGGTGTTCGCCTCGGTCGCTGGAGTCCTGCTGTTCAGTTCAGAGGCTCAGCACGGCACCCTGGCCACCGCCCTGACCGCCCAGTCGGCGCGCTGGGTGATCGTCGCGGCCAAGACGACGATGGCCATTGCCTTCGGACTCGTGCTCGGAGCTGCAGGGATGGTCGCGAGTTTCGGCGGCGCTCTGCTCGGCGGCCTCGAGCTCGGCAGTACCTCGATGATGGTCACGACGACGCTCTGGGGACTGCTCTTCACTGCGCTGTCCGCGGTTCTCGGCCTGGGGATCGGCATGATCGTCCGGCACAGCTCCGGCGCGATCTCGACCCTGCTGGTCTGGGGGCTGGTCGTCGAGAACCTGCTCACGCTCTTCCTGTCCGAGCGGATCTCACGTTTCCTCCCCTTCGTCGCCGGCAACAACCTGCTCGGCATCGAGGGCGAAGGCGCCTTCGCGGAGTCGGCCGCCACTGCCCTCACCAGAGCGCAGGACGCACTCGTCTTCGGGGGCTACACCGCCGTCGCGCTGGCCGTCGGAACCATCCTGCTCTACCGCCGCGACACCAACTGAACAACCTCAACGGGGTCCGGCGGTTCCTACGGCTCGATTGGCCGGCGGATCCGCCGGACCAGGCTTTTGTCGGCGTACTGACCGATCCGGTACGTCGACCAGCCGTCGACCCCGGCAGCCACGGCACCACCGA
>NZ_DASRXP010000500.1:0-4659 GCF_035687465.1 Kribbella sp. | reverse complement strand
CCATCGTCTTGCCGTCGACCTTCGCAGAGGTCAGACGGTCCACGGTGTCCCAGGTGTAGCTCTCGGTGTGGCCCGCCGCAGCTCGGGACAGGAGATTGCCGACCGGATCCCATTGGTACGAGACCGACGCACCGGGTCGGGTGGCTGAGGTCAGCCGGTCGAACGGGTCGTAGCCAAAGCGGGTAACTCCGGAGGAGTCGGTCATCGACGTACGACGGCCCGCCGCATCCCAGGCGAACGAAGCAGACGGAGTCTTGTCCGAGTAGTCGATCTGGGTCATCGCGCCGCGGGCGTCGAGCGTGAAGGAGGCGGACTTTCCTGACGGCAGCGTCGTTCGGACCAGTCTGCCGGCCTTGTCGTGGGCGAATCGCCACGTCCTGCCGCCGTAAGTTGCCGCTGTCACCCGACCGGCGGCGTCGTACTCGGAGGTCTGCGCGCGTCCGCTGGCGTCGACTTGTTTGGTCAGCCGCCCGGATACGTCGAAGTCAGCCGTTGCCTCTCGCAACGACGCGTCCGGACCCTCCACGCCGACCAGGTGACCTGCGTCGTCATACCGGAAGCGCGTAACTCCCCCACGGCCGTCCGTCACAGAGGCGAGGCGGCCCTGGCCGTCGTACGTCTGGCTCGTGGTGACATCGAGGGGACCGTGTTGCTCGAGCGGCTGGTCGTCCGCGGAATAGGTGACAGTGGAGCTCTGGCCTCGCGGCGCTGTCGCCTTGACCTGACGTCCCCACCCGTCGACCTCGTACTTCGAGATGCGGCCGGCCGGATCCGAGACGCCGACCAGGTCACCGTCAGATGTGTACGAGAACCGGGTCGTCCGGCCGAGCACATCCCGGACGGACGACACCAGGCCTCGGGCGTCGTAGCTCGCGGACGACGCCCGCCCGGCGTACGTAGTACTGAGGAGGTTGCCGCGGGAGTCATAGGCGTAGGTGGTTCGGCGGCCGAGTGGGTCGACGACGGCGACCGGGTCGTTCGAGCTGTTGTACGACTGGCGGGTGATGTTGCCGCCGGCATCAGTCGAGGCAACGACCCGGCCGAGCGAGTCATAGCTGTGCCGCGCGCCGTGGCCGAGTCCGTCGAAGACGCGGATCAGATTGCCGGCCAAGTCGTAGTGGAAGGTCACGACGGCACCGGTGGGATCGGTCTGCCGCACCAACCAGTTGCGCTCGTACTCGTTGATCCACTTGCCGCCCGTCGGGTCGGTCATCGTGGACTTGCCGCGAATCCCGGCCGACTCCCAACTCCAGGTGGTGCGGCCGCCTCTGCCATCGGTCTGAGCGGTCACCCGACCGTCGGCGTCGTACTCGGTGCTGACCGCGGGCTTGGCAGCATCGCCGTGGGTCTCGCTGCGGAGCCGACCGGCACCGTCGTACTCGAATCGGGTCTTCAGACCGCCTGGTGACGTCACTGCAGTCAGGCGACCGTCGGCATAGTCGTAATGGACGACGCGTGACTCGACCCCAGGCCCCGACAACGTCACCGCCGAGATGAGTCCGAGCTCGTTGTAGGCGTAGGTCAGGGAACGTCGGCCGTTGACAACCGAGGTGAGCCGGCCGTCCGACCGCGTGACCACGACGCCCTGACCATTGCGATCGAGGATGGAAACCAGTTCACCTGTGGTGGAGAACTGCATCCGCATCTGGTCGAAACTGGTCAGCGTGTATCCGGAGCTGGTCCGAGCGAGATTGAATCGAGCAACCCCTGGCTCGACGAGGAAGCCGGTTCCGCGCTTCGCGAAGGCGATCTCGCGCCCGTCCGATGCCAGATAGCGAACACCGCTGCCCTCGATCGCCAGACGATCCGAGTACGACGGACGCCAGCCTGGCCCAAGCGGACCGGCGACGGCGTCGTTCGAGTTGTACGTCCGCTCGACAGTCAGCGGCACTCCGAGTCCGGCAACCGCCGCATCTGTGTCGACGGTCGCCAAGGCGCCGGTCAGCGAGTTGACCGGGTCTGCCTGCATCGCGAACGGGCCGAACAGACCACGCGCCTGCTTGTCGGGCAAGACGAAGCCGGGCGCGCCGGCGTAGATGTTGACGTAACCACCGGCCGAGCCCTTGCCGTTGGTCAGCGAGGCACTGAGGAGCCCGGGCGACGAAGAGATCTCGCAGTCGAGCGGCACGGTGACGGACCAACTGAGCGACTGCGTACGAGCAGGCTTCGGCTTCGGATGGTTCGCGCACGGCCAGACACTCACCTGCCAGGTCCGTGGATCGGTCAGCTTGATGACGCAGATACTCAGCGACGGCGAGAACGTCCGTGCCTGGAAGGTGAAGGTCTGGCCCGTTCCGGCATGGCCGAATCCCCCGTCGTTGGCAATCTGCGGGCCCTTGGTGAGTAGCTCGCCGCTCGCGGTCACGCTCACGTCGACATGGATGCAGGTGCCGTCTTCAGCAGACGCAACCGGCGCACCACTCAAGGGAAGGATCAGCAGCAGAGCGACCAACAGTGACAGGAGACGTCGGGTTGCCGTCATCTCGCCTCCGCTCTGTGATGGGGTGTGACAGAGAGTTTATGGGGGTGAGAGGGGCGGTGGGCGGGTTGGTTACGGGCTGTGGATAAGTGGGGATGTCACCCTGTGATGAGGAGAGGCCCGGCGTCCCCTACGATGCACCGCATCCGGATGTAGTTCGGATTCGGCGTCGGATGCCCATTCCGGCTGGCGGGTCTGCCACGAAGAGTGTGAGGGTGTGGCTCATGAACATCGGTAGTCGGAAGATCGTTGTTGACGAAGCAATCGCTCAATTGCGGCTGTACGCCGAGACGAACGGGGCGGTGCTGCGCTACTACGACGGTCTTCCGGGGATGACCAACGTCGGCGGTTCGGAGCCCGACAAGGTCACCCTGGAGGATCTGGCGCGGACGATGGTGATCGGGTCCGATCTGCGCGCGCTGGACATTCCGTGGCTGCTCGAGGTGGAGGCGGAGAAGGAGTTCGCCGCGGTCCCGGTCGGCGCGCGGCTCGAGGATGCTGCGCCCGGTACTGCGCTGTTCGAAGCGGCGATCGCGTTGGACGAGAAGTTCTCCGGCCACCGCGGATTCGGCCAGGCGAAGAAGTCGAAGCTGCTGCATCTCAAGCGGCCGTACCTCTACCCGGTCAGCGACAGCTTCATTCGGATGACCTACAGCACCGCGTCGGCGGGTGCGGATCTCCTGGCAGCCGTGCACCGTGACCTGGTCAACCCGGCGAACGTGCGCGACTTCGGAGTACTGCAGGTCCGCCTGGGCGCCGAGCCTGCGACCTCAGCCGCCCGTGTGCTCGCCGAGGCCCCCACCCTCCGCCTGCTCGACATCCTCGCCTCCCTGCTTGGTGAGGCGAAGTAGTACCCCTTGCAGGTGCCTTACATCGCGCCGAGGCGGGCGAGGGGTTCTACTAGCTCGCGCTCTTCGTAGGACAGGTGGGATAGGAGCGTGTCGTCCAGGAGGTCTACGGCGGCGCGGAGGTTTGAGATGTCGCCGGAACCGTCGACCAGGGCGACCAGGGCCTTGTCGAGGCCTTCCAGGACGTCGTGGATGACGACGTGTTCCTCTTGGAGCCTGTCGACCACTGGGACCATGCGTGGATCCGAGCGGCGCAGATGCGGGAACAGCGAAGCGTCCTCGATGGAGTGGTGCGTGGTCACCAGCCGGCAGTAGGACTCGCAGTACACGCCGAGCGTCCAGTTGTTCTGCCGCATGGTCATCGTGTTGATGTGGGACCGCGCCTGCCCGATGCCGATCGAACCGGCCGCCACCTGCTCGACCAGGTCCCGGATCTGCTCGAGCTCGGCGCGCAGATGATCGTGTACGTCGATCAACTGCTTCCCCGACGCCAGCTCGTACGGCGTATACGTGCGACCGGGGTCCCGCTCCGGCCCGGTAGGTCGCTCCGACTCGTCCCACGGCAGCACGTCGCTCCGCCGCATAGCCGGCGGAGGAGTCGCCGCAAGGCTGAACCCGCCTTGTCGAACTGCAGCTCCCGCCGGCCCGGAGGCGGTGGAGGAGCCCGGGGCGGACGGACTGGAGGTCGCAACGGAGCCGCTCGCACCGGAGGCGGCGGAGCCGGTGGCGGTGCCCGAGGAGCCGGTGGCGGAGGCGGTGGCGGAGGCGCCGGACGTGCTGGCGGTCGCACCGGAGGTGGTGAAGTCGCGGGCGGACGTAGTACTGGCGGCTGTGGCTGTGCGGGCTGCGGTTACGGATTCGCGGACGCCGGCGGCTACTTCGGCGAAGCGGCGGATGTCGTCTGGGTCGTCGGAACCCAGGATGTACGTGCTCATGCCCTCGGTCAGAGTCAGCTCGGTGAGCTGGTCGATCCACAGCTCCTCCGGACCCTGCAGGAACCCGCCTCGCCCGTCGAACCGCCCCGACACGTTGTACAACCGCCGTACCGCAGCAGGATCGCGTCCGGCGTCCACAGCAGCTTCGTCGATGAGCTTGTTCATCGCCGCGAGTTGGTCCGGCGCCGCGTACGCACTCGTGGGCAGCCACCCGTCGGCTAGCCGCCCGGTCAGACGCAACATTCGCGGCTTGTAGGCGCCCAGCCAGATCTCCACGTCATGTGCCGGCACAGGACCACGCTTGGCGCCCGCAAGCGTGTAGTGCTTGCCCGCCAGCCGGATACCCCCACCAGCGGGCTTCCAGACCTCGCGGATGATCGCGATGGCCTCCTCCCGC
>NZ_DASRXP010000499.1:0-2930 GCF_035687465.1 Kribbella sp. | reverse complement strand
GACGTCTTCACATGCAGCGAGCTCTCCTGCACGTGCCGCTGGGCGACCACCGAGCCTACGACGTCCCCAAGCACCTCGCGAACCGAGGTGGACCCGGTCAGACTGGCCATCTCCGCGCGGGCCAGCTCCAGCACCGCGGTCGGGGTCCGAGTGGCGTCCGCAAAGACGCCGGCGAGCAACTCCAGGGCCGAGGGCGGATGGGCCGGCTGCCAAGTGTCCGTCGGGGTGTCGCGGGGATGCGCGGTCGCATCGAGGACCACCTGGCCGATGTCGACCGTGCTGTTGCCGTCGACAAGCGCCTGGTGGGACTTCGAGATGATCGCGAACCGGTCGCCTTGCAGGCCCTCGACGAGATACATCTCCCAGAGCGGCCGGGCCCGGTCCAGCCGGCGCGACATGATCCGCGCGACGAGCTCGAGGAGCTGGGCGTGATTGCCTGGCCTCGGCAGAGCGGACCGGCGTACGTGGAAAGTGATGTCGAAGTCTTCGTCGTCGACCCAGACCGGCCCGGCGAACCGGCCCGGCACCTGCTGGACCCGCTGCCGGTACCGCGGCACGAAGGCGATCCGGTCCCGGATCAGCGCGACCAGGCTCTCGTAGTCGAACCCGTCGTCACCGTGCACCGGCGGCTCGAAGATGTCCACCGTGCCGACATGCATCGGTGTCGCGGGGCTCTCCGCCTTCAGAAAGGTGAGATCCAGCGACGTCAACCGGTCCGGCATCTGGGTCCACCTTCCTGTCTCGAAGAGCCTGTCCAGTCACCCTAACGGTCAGCGCCGACAGTGGGCTGCGACACTACTCGGTGTCCTTTGCGGGACACTCAAGGCGATCGTGACACGACCGATGGTGCGTAGCGGGAACCTCCTGCGGCACGCGTTCGTATGGGCATGTGGGCGTGTCTCGCGCCGCTGCTGGAACCGACATGCGAAAGGCCCCTCGTCATCATGCGTTCGACGCTCTCCCGCGGTACCGCGCTCGCGCTCCTGCCCGCCCTCGGCATGCTGGTCCTGGCCGGCTGCGGGGACGACTCCAGTGCGGGCTCGAGCCCCAGTACCACGCCGTCGACCGCGCCGACGAGCGCACCCAGTACGGTCGCGACCCCGACCACGCCGCCCACCGGGAAGCCGTCGAACACCACCGACCCGTCCGGTGAGCAGGCCGCCGTGACCATCAACGTCACCGTTGCCAACGGCAAGGTCAACCCGAGCGGCACCAGCATCAAGGTGAAGGCCGGCCAGACCGTCCTGGTCACCGCGGTCAGCGACGCGGCCGACGAGCTGCATATCCACGGTTACGACAAGGAGCTCGAGCTCCAGCCCGGCAAGCCTGCGTCGGTGAAGTTCACCGCGGACATGAAGGGCACGTTCGAGGTCGAGACGCACGAGAGCGGCAAGCTGGTCGCCAAGCTCGTCGTTTCGTGACCGCGCTGCTTCTGCCGCTGCACGGGATCGGCGGTCGACAGGATCTGCCTGTCCCGTTCGGCCTGGCCGTCGGCGGTGCCGCCGTCGCGATCGCGCTGTCCTTCGTGATACTCGGGCTAGCCTGGCGCAACCCGAAGTACCGTGGCAACGCCTCCGGCAAACCGTTGCCCGCCGCAATCACCCGGACGGTGGACTCGGCGGCGTTCCGCTGGTTCGTCCGGCTGGTCGGCCTGGCGATCTTCCTCTACGCGATGGTCGCGCTGCTGTTCGGCGTGGACCGGCTGACGAACCCGATCTTCGGGTTCATCTACATCCTCGTCTGGGTCGGGCTGGTCCCGATCTCACTCCTGCTCGGCCCGGTCTGGCGCACGCTGAACCCACTCCGGACGATCCACCTGCTGGTCTGCAAGGCGCTGCGGCAGCCGCCGTCCAAGGGGTTGCTGCAACTTCCTGCCTGGCTGGGGCTGTGGCCGGCCGTACTGGGCATCTTCGCCTTCACCTGGCTCGAACTGGTCGCCCCCGACCGCGCCACCCTTCCGGTCCTGCAGGCCTGGCTTGCCCTGTACGTCGTGATCACGCTGTTCGGCGCGATCCTCTTCGGCGACCGATGGTTCTCCACCGGCGACCCGTTCGAGGTCTACGCCACTCTGATGTCCCGGCTGTCCCCCTGGGGCCGCCGGACCGACGGCGCCTTGGTGATCCGCCGCCCGCTGGAGAACCTCGATGGTCTGAAGCCACAACCCGGGCTGGTCGGCATGGTCGCCGCGTTGCTCGGCAGCACGGCGTACGACGGGTTCTCGAACTCGTCCGCGTGGATCGGCTGGGCCCAGAACACCGACTACTCGATGACGCTCCTCGGTACCCTCGCGCTGATCGGGTTCATCCTGTTCGTCCTGATCACGTACTCCGGCGCCACGCTGCTGGCGGGAAGACTCTCCGACAGCTCCCGTACTGCGCTGCCTGGGTTGTTCGCGCACTCGGTGATCCCGATCGCGTTCGGCTACGTGGTCGCGCACTACCTGACGCTGTTCATCCTGGAAGGCCAACGGACGCTGATCTACCTCAGCGACCCTCTCAGCAACGGCGCCAACATCTTCGGTACCGGGCTGCTGGGCCTTAATACCTCAATCACCAACCACAGCACGGCAATCTCGGTCATCCAGGTGCTCGCGGTCGTCTGCGGCCACCTGATGGGCGTCATCTCCGCTCACGATCGAGCCGTAGCCCTCTTCCCCCGCCACAAGGCATTGGCCGGCCAACTGCCGCTCCTCGTCGTCATGGTCGCCTACACGGTCGGCGGCCTGACCCTGCTCTTCTCTTCTTAGTACTCCGAGCTAGCACTGCGATCTCCCACGCTGCTCCAGCTGGTCCCTGCGGTGGGGTTGACGTTCAGGTGGTACGTCGCCCAGAGGCGCGGGTGGTTCGCGGGCTATAGGTGTGGGTGGTTCGCGGGCCTATAGGTGTGGGTGGTTCGCTACTTGATGGGTGCATGTGGTTCGCGTCGCCGGG
>NZ_DASRXP010000498.1:0-24567 GCF_035687465.1 Kribbella sp. | reverse complement strand
CCGCCGGCCAGGCCCGCACCGGGACCGAGGTCCACCACGTGATCGGCTATCAGGATGGTCTCCGGCTTGTGTTCGACCACCAGGACGGTGTTGCCCTTGTCCCGCAGTTGCAGTAGCAACTCGTTCATCCGCTGGATGTCGTGCGGGTGCAGCCCGACTGTCGGCTCGTCGAACACATACGTCACATCCGTGAGGCTCGAGCCGAGGTGCCGGACCAGCTTCACCCGCTGTGCCTCACCACCGGACAGCGTGGACGACTCGCGATCCAGACTGAGATACCCCAGCCCGATGTCGACCATCGAGTCGAGGGTCTCGCGCAATCCCTCGAGCATCGGCGTGACCGACGGGTCCTTGATCGCGCCGATGAACTCGGCGAGGTCGCTGATCTGCATCGCCGAGCACTGGATGATGCCCTGGCCGTCGATCCGCGCGGACCGGGCGGCTTCGTTGAGCCTCGCCCCACCGCACTCGGGGCAATCCGTCAGCTTCACTGCTCGATCCGCGAACGTCCGGATTTGGCTCTGCATCGACTCGCGATCCTTCGCGAGGTAGAGCCGCTTCACCTTGACGATCAATCCCTCGAAGGTGAGGTTGCTCTTGTCGATCTTGACCTTCGTGGACGGCTGGTAGAGGAACTGCTCCCACTTGTCCGGTGAGTAGTCCTTGAGTGGGAGGTCGGGGTCGAACAGCCCCGACTTCGCCATCAGTTGCCAGTACCACGTGTCGACGGCGAACCCGGGCACCTTGATCGGGTCCTGGTTCAGGGACCGGTCGGTGTCCACCAACTCGTCGAGGTCGATGTCGGTGGCTTTGCCGAGCCCTTCACAGGCCGGGCACATTCCTTCGGCCCGGTTGAAGCTGAACGACGACGGCGGCCCGACGAACGGCGTACCGATCCGGCTGAAGAGGATCCGCAACATCGTGTAGGCGTCCGTGGCGGTTCCGACAGTGGAGCGGGCGTTGGCGCCGATCCTGTCCTGGTCGACGATGATCGCGGCGCTCAGGTTGCGCAGCGAGTCCACGTCCGGGCGGGACAGGCTCGGCATGAAGTTCTGGACGAAGGCGGTGTACGTTTCGTTGATCAGCCGCTGCGACTCCGCGGCAATGGTGTCGAAGACGAGCGAGGACTTGCCGGAACCGGAGACGCCGGTGAAGACGGTCAGCCGCCGCTTCGGGATGTCCAGCGAGACGCCGCTGAGGTTGTTCTCCCGGGCGCCGCGGACCTGGATCACGTCGTGACTGTCGGCCGCAAAGTGGTCGGAAATCTGGGTCAGGGTCGAATCAGGCATGCCTTCAATCGTCTCATTGAAGCGCCCGTGGAGACTTTGATCGACCGCCTCCGCGGGATCCCAGCGGGCTGAGGACCACAAACCTTCCACTGGCCGAGGAAGCTTCCGGTTCACCTGTGAGAATGGGCGCATGCGTGCCACCGTCAAGGACGTCGCGAAGCTGGCCGGGGTGTCCCCGAAGACGGTGTCGAACGTCATCAACGGCATCGTGTTCGTCCGGCCCGAGACCCGGGCGAGGGTCGAACAGGCCGTGATCGAGCTCGGCTACGTCCCGAACATGAGCGCCCGCGGGCTGCGCAACGGCCGCTCCGGGATGATCGGACTCGCCCTGCCCGACCTACTCCGGCCCTACTCGGCCGAGGTCATCCACCTGGTCGTCGAGCTGGCTCATCAGCGCGGTTGGGGCGTGCAGATCGAACAGACCGCTGCCGAGCCCCAGCGCGAGTGGGAGTTGCTGTCGAAGGCCCGCGCCCATCTGGTCGACGGCCTGATCCTGAACCCGATCACGCTCGACGACAGCGCGGTGATGTCGGCCGGCCCACTGCCTGCGGTCGTCCTGATCGGCGACGTGGACCAGGACGTGGTCAGCCAGGTCTGCATCGACAACGTCGCCGCCGCTCGTGACATGACCCAGCATCTGCTCGACCAGGGCTACCGCCGCGTCGCAGCAGTCGGCACGCCGGACTCAACCGGTACTGCGGCGGCGCAGCTCCGCACGACGGGCTATCGCGAGGCACTCGCGAGCGCGGGCGTTCGCCATGATCCGGAACTGGAGATCATGCTCGACCGGTGGAGCCCGGAGGGTGCCGCGACCGCGATCACGCGGTTCCTGGCGACCCACGAGCCGCCCGACGCGTTCTTCTGTTTCACCGACACGATCGCCCTCGGCGCCCTGTCGGCACTCTGGACGGCAGGGGTCGCAGTACCGGGGCAGTGTGGGGTCGCCGGGTTCGACAACCTGCTCGACAGCCAGTACGCCGTGCCGCCGCTGACCACGGTGGATTTCGACCGGCGGGCGTTCGTCGAATCCGCCCTGGACCTGCTCGGCGCCCGGATGGCGAACAAGGACGCACCGCCCCGGCGCATCGTCATCCCGCATCGGATCGTGCCCCGCGCCAGCACCAGCCGCTAAGGCGCATTGGCTGGTTATGCATTATTGGGAATTAATTTCCTGTTGTTCCTGCCGGGACAAGGAATTGCTACCAGTTGTTTCAGTGGACAGCAGTTTCGTGGGCAATGGTTCCAGCAGGCGGGAAACCTTGCTCGATCTCTTGAAAACGGGGTCACCGTCAGCAAGGCTGCCGTGATCACTGCTGCGCCGTGAGGAGCGCAGGGTGGGCAACTGGTGCCAACGGGGCCGCTTCGTCGACCCCGGACAGCATGAACGTTGTGAACACCAACTGTTCCTCGGGGGAACGATGAAGAAGGGGGAATTGTGTCAGCGATGAAGCAGCTCGCCGAGCGCCGCCGTGATGTGAGGAGTCACGGTAATGAACTCGGCAGGGCTTCGATCCAACCGGCGGTCTGTACCGGCATCCACGAGGTGACCTCGTCGATCCCGTCGGGACAACCGCGACGCGTGGCGGTGCTGAGGTTGAGCAACGGTCTCACCACCACGCTGCGTCTGGGTGAGGGTGCTCCGGTGCCCGAGCGCGGCGCGACTGTTTACGTCCGTGGTGGCCGTGGGATGGGAGACCAGCCCGCATCAGGTGGTGTCACCCGCGCGAGTTAGCCGCTGCGGCTGAATCAGTGACTCGCCGGCCTCAGGTCAACGCCGAGCTGAGACCGGCAAGTCCCTGGATCAGGTTGTTATCGAGTTCAAGTCGGCCTTGAGGCGGTCCTCCACCGCCACCGACGGGTCGGAGTACTGGCCCGTGAGGCAGATGGGGCCGGTGTAGTTCTGCGCTTTGAGTTGGCGCAGGATCGCGGACCAGTTGGCGAGGCCCTCGGAGGCTTGGACGAACCACGGCTTCCATGCACCACCGAGGTCGTCGGTCGGTCTGGTGGGGATGTAGGTGACGTTCTTCAGGTTCACGATGCCGAGCCGGCCGGCGACCAGGGGAAGCGTGATCGCGGGATCGTCGCCGGCCAGCGCGTCGTGAGCCGCGTCCCACACGACCTTGAAGGCAGCCGGGAGTCCTTCGAGGAGTTGGAGCACGCCCAACGACGACGACACGAACTTCCCGTGATGCGGTTGCACCCCCACCTGTACGCCGTACTGGTCGGCAAGCGACGCGACTCCCTCAAGCTTCGCCCTGGTACGCCGGACGGAGGCGGCATATCCGTCGGTGCCTAGGTCGGCCATGATCCGGATCATCGGGACCCGGGCTGCCGCGGCCGCTGCGAAGGCGCTTTCGTCGAGCCCACTCGCGATGCTGATCGGCTCGACACCTTCGGCACGGAGTTGTGCCATGAACCCGGACAACGCCGCCTCGGCGGTGGCGGGGGTGATGTAGGCGGTGTCGCGGACGGGTACCTCGGCACCGGTGAAGCCGAGCCCGGCGACGAGCCGGCCGAGCTCGTCACCGGGAAGGTGGGCCCACGGTTTGGTGAAGACGGACCAGGTCATGTTTTCAGCGGCCTCCGAGTCCACTCATGGTGATACCTCTGACGAACCAGCGTTGGGTGAGGAAGAAGAGCACGATCAGCGGAACCGTGGTGATCGTCGCCGCCATCAGCAGCAGGTTCCACTGAGTGCCGTTGGTGTCCTGGAACACCTGCAGGCCGACGGCCGCAGTACGGGTGGCGTCGCTGTTGGAGATCACCAGCGGCCACAGCAAGTTGTTCCACTGACCGATGAACTTGAAGACGGCGAGGGTCGCGATCGCCGGGATCGCGAGCGGCACGATCACCCGGGTGAACGCCTGCCAGCGGTTCGCGCCGTCGAGCCGGGCGGCTTCCTCGTAGTCGCGGGGGATGCCGAGGAAGAACTGCCGGAGCAGGAAGACACCGAGTGCGGTGAACGCGTGCGGCAGGATCATGCCCGGCCAGGTGTCGATGCCGTGCAGCTTCGCCACCAGGACGAACTGCGGGATCAGGGTGACCTGGGACGGGATCATCAGGGTGGCCAGGTAGATGCCGAAGAGCCAGTTCCGGCCGGGGAAGTTGAGCCGGGCGAAGGCGTAGGCGGCCAGTGCGGCGGTGATCGTCTCGAGCAGCGTGGTGCCGCCCGCGAAGATGACGGTGTTGATCAGATACCGGCCGAGCGGGACCAGGTCGAACGCCCGGGTCAGGTTCTCCGGGTGCCAACTGCTCGGCCAGAAGGTCGGTCGGGCCGCCATCGACTCGGCGTCGGACTGGAACGCGACCAGCACCATCATCACGACCGGGATCAACGTGATCGCGGTGACCAGGAAGCAGGCGAAGACGACCAGCTTGCGGCTCGAAGTGCCAGGCTTTGCCAGTGCTCCCGGTGTCAGGGCTTCAGTTGTCATAGTGCACGAGCCTCCTCTGGAGGAGGAACTGGACCGCGGTGATCACCGCGATGAACCCGAACAACACCAGCGACTGGGCGGCCGCGTAACCCTGGTCGTAGTTCTCGAATCCGGTTCGGTAGATGTACATGACCAGGGTGGTGGTGCGGGATCCCGGGCCGCCGTTCGTCATGATCAGCGCCTGGTCGAAGACCTGGAAGGAGCCGATGATCGAGGTGACCACGACGAAGAACAGCGCCGGCGACAACATCGGCAGCGTCACGTTGCGGAAGGACTGCCAGGTCGAGCTGCCGTCCACCTTCGCCGCCTCGTAGAGCTGCTGCGGGATGGCCTGGAGACCGGCCAGGAAGACGACCATGCCGAAGCCGAAGCTCTTCCAGACACTCATCGCGATCAGGGCCGGCATCGCCCAGTTGTCGTCGATCAGCCAGGCGGGGCCGTTGATGCCGACCAGCCCGAGCACGGCGTTGATCAGGCCGTCGTGGGGGATGTAGAGCCAGATCCAGACGAACGCCACCGCCACCGTGATTGTTGCGTACGGCAACAGCAACAGCGAGCGGAAGACCGCGATCCGGCGCAGTCCCTGGTTGAGCAGCAACGCCAGCGCGAGGCTGACGAGGATCGTCACCGGAACGCTCACGAAGGTGAAGTACGCCGTGTTGCCGAGCGCCGACCAGAACGTCGGATCCGGTCCGAGGCGGGCGAAGTTCTTCAGCCCCGCCCAGGTGGGTGCGCTGAAGAGGTTCCAGTTGAGCAGCGAGATCACACCCGCGGCGACGACCGGTCCCGCGGTGAAGATCAGGAAGCCGATCAGGCTCGGCAGCAGGAAGAGCCAGGCGGTGAGGGTCTCGCGGTTCCGGTTCTTACGTCTTGCGACGCGCTGAGGCGGCGGCGGTGTGGTCAGTGTGGCGGGCAGAGTGTCGACGGCCATCTCTCGCTCACCTCTTCCTTGCCTCGGCCTGGCGGATGTTGTCCTGGTGCTGCTGCATCAGGACATCGAGCCGTGGCTTCAGGCCGTCGACCACCTCGGCCACGCTGACCTGGCCGAGGAAGGTCCGTGGCAGGTCCTGGCCGAGGAGTTGCTTGACCTGGTTCCAGTTGGTGGTGACATCGAACGGGTGCCCGCCACCGACCTTGCCGGCCAGGATCTGCTGGACGATGCCGAGATTGTCCGGCGGTGGTTTGAAGGCGCTCCCGGACGACATCCGGGCCGGGTTGTTCCGGCCGGCCTCCGCATAGATGTCGAGCGCGCCGGTACTGGTCAACGTCTTCACCAACTTCCACGCGAGGTCGAGCTCCTCGCCCTCGACAGCGGACGGGATCGCGAACGTGGAGCCGCTGACGCGGGGGAGACTTCCGGCCGGCCCGGCCGGAAACACCATCACGTCCCAGTCGAATTCGGCCTTGCGAGCGTTCACCACCTGCCAGGGACCGTTCTGCATGAAGGCGACGTTGCCCTCGAGGAAGTTGGCGAGAGCGCTCTCGGTGACCAGATTGGTGATCGGTGGCGTGACCTTGTCCTTGACGAAGAGATCGACCACGAACTGGATCGCCTGCAGCGCCTCGGGTGCGTCCAGGGTGCTGACTGTCTGTTCCGCGTTCATCACGTTGCCGCCCGCGGAGTAGATCCAGGAGACCAGGTCGTCGATCGCGGGCGCGCAGGTGAAGCCGTACTGGTCGGCCGGCCCGCTCAGTTCGATCGCGAGTTCGCGGAAGGTTGCCCAGGACATCGGTTCAGTCGGTGAGGGCGGTGCGATGCCCTGCTTCTGCAGCAGGGTCTTGTTGTAGTAGAGCACCGTGGGCGCGACGTCGAAGCCGATCCCGTAGGTCTGGCCGTTGAAGGTGGCGATCTTGCGGATCGCCGGATAGAAGTCGTCCAGGTCGAAGTCGGGATCGGCGGCGATCAGGTCGTTCAGCGGTCGATGGGCACCACGGGCTCCGTAGGTCTGGAGCAACAGTCCGTTCACAGCGGTCACCAGGCCGGCTGTGCCACTGACCAGTTGCAGGTCGAGTTTGGTCGGATAGCCACTCGACGGGGTCAGGGTCGGGATGGACTCCACCTTCAGCTGTTGCTCGACGTACTGGCTGAAGGCGTCCCAGACCTTGCGCTCGGCGGGACTGCTCGACCACATCGACCAGGTGGCCGCGCCGGACGGGGTGGTCGAGCAGCCGGTGACGGCGGCTCCCAGTCCGGCGAGGCCGGTGAGTTTGAGGATGCTGCGGCGGGACAGCTCGATGGACATTGGCGACTCCTCAAGCGAAGAGCAGGTCGATCGACTCGGCGCGGATCCGCTCCTCGTCGACCACGACGCCCAGACCTGGGGCGGTGGGGACCGTCGCGACGGCCTTGGTGATGGTGAGTCCTTCCACGTACAGGTCGGCCAGCAACTCCGGCCCGTTCAGCTCGGCGGGCAGCGCCAGCTCGAGCTGGCTGAACAGGTGCAGCGCGGCCGCGAACCCGATCCCGCAGTCGGTCAGACCGCTGGCGAGAATCTCCAGACCGCCGGATAGCGCTACCTGGGCGGTCTTCAGCGCGTTCCGCAGACCACCGGACTTGCAGAGCTTCACCACGACAAGGTCGGCGGCATCAAGCTGGATGGTCCGGGCCAGGTCCTGGGCGGTAAAGCTGCCCTCGTCGATCGCGATCGGCAGGTCGATCAGCTCCCGCAAGCGACGCATCGCGAGGGTGTCCGTACTCGGCACTGGTTGCTCGACGCAATGAATGGTGCGGATCCCGCGAGTCCGGTCGAGCAGTTGCCGCAGCGCGCTGGGACGGTAGGACTGGTTCGCGTCCAGCCAGAGCGGCTTGCCCCCGGCAACTTCGGCGACCGCCTCGATCGCCGCCGCGTCCTGGTCGAGATCGCCCCCGATCTTCACCTTGTACGCCGCATAGTCCGACGACTGCTGAGCGTGCTCCCGGACCACGTCGGCCGGGCCGACTCCGATCGCCGAGCAGAGCGGGATCTCGTCGTACAGCTTCCCACCAAGCAACGCATGAACCGGTACTCCGGCCAGTTTGCCGGCGGCATCGTGCATCGCGAGGTCGACCGCGGCTCGGGCGAAAGGGAAGCCGTTCGACACCGACGGGCTCAGTCGCTTCGCGGCCCGGCTGTGGAACAGTTCGACGTCGAACGGCGTGAGCTCGAGCAGCAGCGGCGCGAGGTGGCGTTTGATCACCACCGCGATCGTCTCGGCGGTCTCGTAGCTCCAGCTGGGGAGCGCTCTCTGCTCTCCCCAGCCGACCACGCCGTCCTCGGTGGTGAGCTTGACGAAGACCACAGCCGCGGCCTGATCCGGCACCTGGTCCGGAGTACCGACAGCGCCGCTGCCGAGCACGAACCGGCGCGCGAACGGTACTGCGACGGGGAACACCTCGACCGACCTGATCCGAGACATGATGGCGCTCCTCAGGCCGCGATCGACCAGGTGGCCGGATCGACGAAACTGGGACCGCGGATGCCGTCGTCCAGCCACCTGAGCACGTCGGCGATGACGTAACCGGCCAGCGCGAGATGGCCTTCCACCGTGTCGCCGGCGATGTGCGGGGTGAGCAGGAGGTTGGTCGCGGCGAGGGTCTTGGTGTCGAAGGTGGGTGGCTCCGGGTCGTAGACGTCGAGCGCCGCGTACAGGCGACCGTCGAGCACGTGGTCGAGCAGTGCCTGCTGGTCGATCGCCGGGCCTCTGGAGGAGTTAATGACGACCGCCTGATCGGGCAGTTGCTCGATCAGCTTCCTGGTGACGAGGCCCTTCGTCTCGGGGACGTTCGGCACGTGGATCGAGACGAAGCTCGCCTGGAGCGTTTCTTCGAGACTTGCAGTTCTGACGCCCAGGCCGGTCGCCCGCTCGTCGCTCAGGTAGGGGTCGTAGACGAGGACGTCACAGCCGAACGGCTTGAGCAAAGTGATCAGCGCTCGCGCGGTGGAACTCGCGCCGAGGATGCCGACCTTCTGCCCGGCGAGCTCCCCGCCGCGTAGGTGAGGTTGCTTCCAGCCGCCCTGACGCAGCGCCTGATCGAACTGCGGGAGCCTGCGGGCGAGGGTGAGCATCGACGCCAGGCAGTACTCGCCGACGGACCACGCGATCCTCGTCCCGGCGGAGAACACGGAGACGCCCTGCTCCAGGATGACGGGGTCGATGAGCTTCTTCACCGAGCCGGCCGCATGCGCGACCACCTTGGGCCCGGTGCCATCGGCCCAGATCGCCTTGTCGAGGTGCGGCGTACCCCAGCTCGTCAGCACGACCTCACTGCCGGCGGCGAGCTCCGCGACCGCCTCGGGGCTGACATCGGCACCAGCCCAGCTGACCTCGAAGCGCTGGTCGAGCAGTTCGCGGGTCTCGGGACTGCAAACGTCGTCGGCGCGCTCGGGCGTCATCGCAACAGCAAGCTTGGACAAGAGGGCTCCTCGTTCTCAGCACAGGCGGGACTGCTCCTGGCTCGACGGTAAGGGCTTTCCGTTATGCTCGTCCAAACCCATTTCCGCATCGATCGATACCGAGGGCGCATGGACCTGTCGCTGCAGCAGCTCCGCGGGTTCGTCGCGGTCGCGGAGGAGCAACATTTCGGCCGGGCAGCCCAGCGGCTGAACCTGACCCAGCCGCCGTTGACCCGGCAGATCCAGGGGCTGGAGCGGACGCTCGCGGTCAGCCTGTTCGACCGGACCGGCAGGGGAGTGCGGCTGACTGCCGCCGGCGAGGTGTTCCTCGAGCACTGCCGCCGGGTGCTCGCTCTGCTCGAGGTCGCGCCGGAAGCCACCCGCCGCGCGGCCGATGGTCAGACAGGCAGACTGCGCATCGCCTTCACCGCGATCGGCGCCTACGCAGTACTGGCTGATTTTCTGGCGATGGTGAACAAGCGGACGCCGGCGGTGAGTGTGGAGCTGACGGAGCTGGTGAGCCCGGACCAGTTCGAGGCGCTGGCGAACCTGGAGATCGATCTGGGCCTGGTGCGGCCGCCGATTCCGGACGGTTTCGAGTCGATCCTGGTGCACACCGAGGACCTGGTGCTCGCAGTACCGGCTGATCATCCGCTGGCGGGAGTGGGGGAGCCGGCTGTGTCCTTGGCTGACGTGTCGGACGACTACATCGGCTACAGCCCCGAGGGATCGCGCTATCTGCACGACATCTGCGCCGCGATGATCGGGATGAACCGGTACGCCGTGAGTCAGCTCGCGTCGCAGGTACCGACGATGCTCGCCCTGGTCCGGGCGGGACTCGGCTGTGCCTTGATCCCGCGGTCGATCATGGCGATGGGTGTCCAGGGCGTCCGGTACCGCGAACTCGACGCAGCCGACGCCCATTCCGTCACCCTGCACGCGTGCTGGAGTCCGGACAGCCCCAATCCGGCCCTTCAACGCCTGGCGGAGTCGCTCCGCGCGAGTCCCTACCTCGGCGCTTGACCTAGAGTTGGGTCTAGTTCGTAGTGTTTTTGGTATGAGCAACTCACAACACAAAATTGGCTCGGGCTTCGGCCACGACAGCACGGCGGATGAGGTTCTGGCCGGGATCGATTTGTCCGGGAAGCTCGCCGTCGTCACTGGTGGTTACTCGGGCATCGGTCTGGAGACCACCCGCGCACTGGCCAAGGCGGGCGCTCACGTCGTGGTCCCGGCGCGTCGGCGCGAGGTCGCCGAGGAAGCGCTCTCCGGGATCTCCGGGGTCGAGATCGACGAGCTGGACCTGGGCGATCAGGACAGCGTTCGCTCGTTCGCCGAGAGGTTTCTCGCCAGTGGGCGGACCATCGACCTGCAGATCAACAGCGCCGGCATCATGGCGAGTCCCGAGACCCGGGTCGGACCGGGGTGGGAGGCGCAGTTCGGCACGAACCACCTGGGCCACTTCGCCCTGGTGAACCGGCTCTGGCCGGCGCTGGCCGACGGCGGCGCGCGAGTGGTGTCCGTCTCCTCCACGGGACACCGGCGCTCGGACATCCGGTGGGATGACCTGGAGTTCCGTCAGGGGTACGACAAGTGGGCGGCGTACGGGCAGGCCAAGACGGCGAACGTGCTGTTCGCGGTGCAGTTGGATGCGCTGGGCAAGGATTCCGGGGTGCGCGCGTTCGCGCTTCATCCGGGCGGGATCCTGACCCCGTTGCAGCGTCACCTGCCGCGGGCGGAGATGGTCGCCGCCGGCTGGATCGACGAGCAGGGCAACCCGATCGGGCCGGGGTTCAAGACACCTGAGCAGGGTGCGTCGACCCAGGTCTGGGCCGCGACGTCGCCGCAGCTCGACGGTCTGGGCGGCGTGTTCTGCGAGGACTGCGAGATCGCCGAGGTCTCGACCGACGATGCACCGGGCGTGCGGCCCTACGCGATCGATCCCGCGTCGGCGTCGCGGCTGTGGACGCTGTCCGCTGAACTCACGGGCGTGAACGCGTTCGGTTAAGGTTCCGTGTGTCCTCTGAAGTGATCGTCACCACGCTGCGTGCGGCCGGCTGTGTGTTTGCCGAGGACGAGGCTGAGTTGATCATCAGCACCGCCCGCGACTCGACCGAGCTCGCGCGGATGGTCGATCAGCGGGTCACCGGGTTGCCGCTCGAGCACGTGCTCGGGTGGGCGGAGTTCTGCGGGTTGCGGATCGCGGTCGATCCAGGGGTGTTCGTGCCGCGGCGGCGTACGGAGTTCTTGGTCTCGGAGGCGGTCGCGATGAGCCGGCCGGGCGCGGTCGTCGTCGACCTCTGCTGCGGGTCCGGCGCGCTCGGCGTCGCCGTCGCGTCGGCCCAGCAGAACATCGACCTGTACGCCGCCGACGTCGAACCCGCCGCGGTCCGCACTGCGCGGCGCAATGTCGAACCACTTGGCGGTCAAGTGTTTGAAGGCGACTTGTTTGACGCTCTGCCTTTGGCGCTGCGCGGGAGGATCGATCTGCTGCTCTCGAATGTGCCGTACGTTCCCAGCTCCGAGGTCCGGCTGCTGCCGGCTGAGGCGCGCCTACACGAACCACTCGTCACTCTCGACGGTGGTTCGGACGGGCTTGAGCTGCTGCGCCGGGTAGCGGCCGAGGCTGGCAGTTGGCTGGCCCCGGGCGGCAGCATCTTCGTCGAGACAAGCGAACGCCAGGCAGACACGGCCGTCACGATCCTCGAACAGCACGGCCTGGAAGCGGGGGTGGCGACCTCGGCAGAACTCTTCGCGACAGTGGTCATCGGCACCCGACCCTCCTAACGCTGATACTGCGGGGATGACGGACGCGATCGAGATCAGGCCTGCCACGATGGCGGAGGTGGACGGGGTGGTCGCCTCGTGTACCGCGCTCTTCGCCGAGGATGCCGGGACGCGGGATCTGCTGCGCAATCCTGGCTGGCCTGCTACCTACGGAGGCGGCTGGTGTGCCGACCTGATCGCCGATCCGGGGGCACTTGTCCTCGTCGCTGTCGGCCAGGGGAAGGTGGGCGGGCATCTGGTGGGAACCTTCTCCGAGCCGTCGGACATGTGGATCGCGCCTCGCGCTGAACTGGTCAGCATGTACGTCGCCGCCCCGCTACGGGGTGCTGGTGTCGGCGGGCGCCTGGTGGACGGCTTCGTCACCTGGGCGCGCGACCGCGGCGCCACCAGACTCCAAGTCGACGCCTACGCCAGCAACGAAGCTGCGCTCGGGCTGTATCAGAGCCGCGGCTTCAGCCCGCAATCCATCACTCTGACTCTGGACCGCTAGGCACCAGCGCGGCGGCCTCAGCCGATCCCGATGCGGAAGCCCTCGCGCCAGCTGGCGTAGCGCGGCGTCCAGCCGAGCTCCCGCTTGGCCTTCGCGTTCGATGACCCTCGTACGGTGGTCATCAGCGCCACGCCGTACTGACCGATCAGCGGCCGCGCCAACCACGCCGGCAGCCGCATCGGTCGCTTGCCGCCGAGCTGCTCGGCCAAGTAGGGCAGCCACTCGGCGATCGGGGCCGGGTCGTCGTCGACGATGTTGTAGATGCCGGGAGCGCCCCGCTCGATGGCAGTCACGGTCGCGGTGGCGGCGTCGTCGATGTGGATCCACGACCACACCCCGGCCCCGCCGCCAACCACCGGGAACTTCGCGCGCCGGACCATCTCACCCATCTCGCCGGTGCGCGACAGCGCGTTGCCGGGCCCGTAGAAGTTGCCGTAGCGCAGCACCACACCCTCGATGCCGGGCGCCGTGGTGACGGCCTCCTCGACGTGCTTGATGGCGCGCAGGGACTGCCGCGCCTCCTTGCCAGGGTCCTCGACGAGCGGGTCGACCTCGGTCTTGACCGGGCCACCGGTGCGCTGATTGGTCCAGTGCCCGCCGTAGCTCTGGGCGACGAAGCGTCGTACGCCGGTCGCCCGGGCGGCTGCGAGCAGGTGGTCGGTGGCCTCGGTCCGCAGCCGGTTCGTCATCGCGAAGTCCTGGTCCCACTTCTTCATGTTCCCCGTCATCGCGCTGAGCGCGGTCAACTGGTGGACGATCACGTCCGGCTTGGCCTCGGCCACGGCGCCCCGGACGCTGTCGGCATCCAGCGGGTCCATCACGATGCCGGTCGCTCCCTGCGCGTCGATGGCGGCCCGGCCGACCTCGTTGCGGCTCGATCCGAACACCTTGTGACCGGCCTCGGTCAGCAGGGGCACGAGACGGCTTCCCAGCGCTCCGGTCGCTCCAGCTATGAAGATTCGCATGATCCTTCTCCTTCGGGTTTGCAGTCTGGCCCCTTCGACGAGAGTGAGTGGCTGCCTGTGACAGATCCCAGAAAAGACTTCGAAATCGATGCTTGACCATGATGCAGCGTCCGCTAGTCTGAGCGTCCGATGATGGATCTCGCCGGGTCGCACGACAAGCTGCGGCCGCTGATGTTCTCCATCGCGTACCGCATGCTCGGCAGCGTGGTAGAGGCTGAGGACGTCGTACAGGAAGCGTTCCTCCGCCTGCACCGCAGCTCTCAGGACGGCGTGGACAATCTCGAGGCGTACGCCACCACGGTCACCACGCGGCTCGCCATCGACACGTTGCGTTCCGCGCGCGTCCGGCGAGAACGGTACGTCGGCCCGTGGCTGCCCGAGCCGATCGTCAGCTCCGCCGACGCGGATCCCGCACATCGGATCGAGCTCGACGAGACGGTGTCGACGGCGTTCCTCGTCCTGCTCGAGGCGCTCTCGCCGGTGGAGCGGGCGGTGTTCGTGCTGCGCGAGGTGATCGGCTACGAGTACGACGAGATCGCGGCGGTCGTCGACAAGAGCGAGGCGAACTGCCGGCAGGTCTTCGCCCGGGCGAAGAAGCGGATCAACGATGGAAAGCCGCGGTTCGAGTCGTCCCCCGAGGACCGCAACCGGCTGGCGACGGAGTTCCTCGCCGCGATCAGCGACGGCGACATGGCCGGCCTGGAGCGGCTACTCGCAGCGGACGTGGTGTTCGTCGGCGACGGTGGCGGCCGGGCGCCGGCGATCCAGAAGCCGACGACCGGTGTGGTGTCCGTGGCCCGGTTCCTGCTCGGCCTGATGCGCCAGGGCGAGCGGTTGGGTGTGCTCCTCGACCTCGTGCAGGCCAACGGCCAGCCGGCGCTGCGGACCCGGGCCGCCGACGGCGCGATGCTCGGCATCATGACGATCGACGTCGATGCCGACCGGATCGTCGGGCTCAGCAACGTCCTCAACCCCGACAAGCTCGGCCACCTCGGCCCAGTCGGTGACCTGGACGCGCTGCTCGGCCGCCGGGCCTGAGCCGCTACCTGAAGGACTGATGGCTGCTGGTCAGACCCGGCGCAGTACATGGAGGAGGTACTCGCGTCGGTTCAGTGGGTCGTGGTCGGTCCTCGGACGAGACGGGACTGCGCCTGTCACGGGCTGATAGCGCTCGAAGGCTGACTCGAGTACGCCCTCGCCGCGGGAGAGACCCGGCAGTTGTTGTTCCAGTTCGTAGACCGCGGCTGCTGGGATTTCTCCTTCCAGGACAGAGGTTTCAGTGCCCAGCGCCGGGACCTGCGGAATCGCCCGGAGCCGGGCGAGCGTCGCCAGTGCCGCTCGTACGGTGTCGGTCGGGGTCTCCAGCTGGAACCGGTGCATCGGCTCGTACACCGTCGTACCGGCCCGCCGCAAAGCCGTGGTCAACACCAGCGGCGTGAGGTTGCGGAAGTCCCCGGCCGTGCTCGACATGCTCTTGTCGAACACCGCGTGCGCGTGGCTCTGCCGCGCCGAGTAACCCGAGTGCGTCATCACCACCCGGCAGTCAGGGATCTCCCATCCGTGGACCCCTTGCTCCAGCGTCTCCCGGACCGTCTCCTCGACCGCCTTGATGAACGCGTACGGCATCGATCCGAGCTCGACCTCGAGGTCGAACGTCACCCCGGCGTTCACCGGCGCCGGCTCGACCCGGAGCCCGACCGTGGCCAGGAACGGGTTCTCGTCCTTCTTGTTGAACTCGACCGCCTCGCCAACGTCGGCCAGTCGCTCGATGCAGATCGTGGTGGTCTCACGGAAGCTGACGTCGATGCCGAACTCGCTCGCCAGCGTCGTCTGGATCACCTCCTTCTGCACCTCGCCGTACAGCGACACGAAGGTCTCCTGCCGGATGTCGTCCTGCCGCAGGTTGATCAGCGGATCCTGCTCGGCGAGCTGGGAGAGCGCTACCTGCAGGTTCCCCTTGTCGGACGGACGCGCCGGCGCGATCACCGTCTCCAGTGTCGGCGGAGCGAAGAAGCCGCTCTGCGAGGTTTCGCGAGCGCGATCCGTACTGCTCCCCGCCGTGACGACGCCGTCGCCGATCTGGATCTCACCGAGTCCCCAGAGTTTGCCGATCTGACCGGCTGCCACCACCGGGCTGGTCGCCGTCGTTCCGTTGCCGAAGACACTGATCGCGGTCACCTTCGCTTCCTTGTCGCCGTGGAATCGCAGCCGGTCCCGGGTCCGGATCGCGCCCGAGAACATCCGGACGAAGGCGATCTTCTCGCCCGCCGGACCCCGCTCCACCTTGAAGACGGATCCCGTCACCGGGGCTTCGGAGTCGCCCTCGGTGGCCGGCAGCAGTTCCCGGATCCCCGCGGTCAACGCGTCCGTACCGGCGCCGGTGATCGCCGACCCGAAGTACACCGGATGCACAAGCGCCCGCCGGGTCTGCTCGGCCAGCCGGGCACGCAGAGCGTCGTACGAGAGCGCTTTCTCGTTCTCCACGTACGTCGCCAGCAGTTGGTCGTCGTGCTCCGCCAGCACATCGATCAGACTGAAGGTGAATCCGGAGTCGTCTCGCGTGTACGGCGTGAACGCGGCCCCGGCGGTTCCGAGAGCGGTAGCCGCGCCCATCGGGATGATCGTGGCCGACAGTTTGTCCGCGATGCTTTTCAGCAGCGGATCGTCCTGCGCGCCGCTGCGGTCCAGCTTGTTCACGAAGATCAGCGTCGGGATGCGCAGCCGTTGCAGCGTGCGCATCAGGACGCGGGTCTGCGCCTGCACGCCTTCCACCGCCGAGATGACCAGCACGGCGCCGTCGAGCACGCTCAGCGCCCGCTCCACCTCGGCGATGAAGTCCGGGTGACCGGGGGTGTCGATCAGGTTGACGGTGATGTCGTCGATGGCGAACGAGACGACGGCGGACTTGATGGTGATTCCGCGCTGCCGTTCGAGGGCCAGCGAGTCGGTCTGGGTGTTGCCGTCGTCGACGCTACCGACTTCGTCGATGACTCCGGCGGCGTAGAGGAGCCGCTCGGTCAGGCTGGTCTTACCGGCGTCTACATGCGCCAGGATTCCCAAGTTCAGTGTTCTCACAAAGCTTCATGTCCCTTGAACAGGTGTCAGTGTCTAACTGGACGGACATGAAGTGAGGTCGCATGACTGCGCTTCCTTTGCTAGACACCTGCGGGTACCCACGGAGTACAACAGACAGCCCTCACCACCAGCAACCGTTTTTCTCAGGCCGCAAAGGTCGCTCCTCGAGTGACTAGTGTTTCGGGCATGACCGCCAACACCGCTTCGACTCCCACGGAAGTCGTCGCCGACGTCGCAGCCACGGTCGTCGGCCCGATCGCCTTCGTGGAACCGGTCCAAGGCTTCGTTGGCAACGAGTCGTTCCGGATCCGGACCGCGACGGATCAGGTCTTCTACCTGAAATCCGGACCTGCGCTGGCAATCAAGGCCGAGGCCTGGGCCTGCGACCGGGCCCGGCGGGAAGGGATCGTTGCCCCTGACATCGTCACCACGAATCTCGAGCCGACCGACCTGCCCGCCGCCTACCTGATCGAGCGCGCGATCGAAGGGCAGCCGATCTCAGCCGACGACACCGAAGTTCTTGTGTCCGCCGGCGAACAGCTACGGCAACTGCACAGCATGACTGACCTGGATGGATCGGGTGCCGGCTATGGATTCCTCAACCAAGGTGCCGACCAGACGACCTGGGCCGCGGTCCTCCTGGAGCCGATCGAGACGTTGGCCAACCTTGCCGGCCAGGACGGTTCGGGGACACTAGGCAGTACTGACACCGTGATCTCCGCCGATCTCGTACGACGCCTGCGGGCTGTGGTTCCTGACGCCATCGGTCGACTCCCACAGACTCCACGAGCGCTGCTGCACGGCGATCTGCACCTTCGCCACATCTATGCCTCGGACGGCAGTCTCACCGGATTCATCGACTGGGGCGACGCGCTTGTCGGCGATCCGCTCTTCGACCTCGGCCGCTTATCCCGCGCCGGCTCAAGAGCAACCGAGGCTTTACTCCGGGGCTACGGCTTCGACCACACGCCGGCCCTCGACCACACCCTCACCCTCTACCGGACCATCTGGTCCGTCATGGCCATGCACTGGGAACACGCCGCCAACGGCGACTGGTTCCACGAACACCTGGCAGCAATCACCGACGGCCTCAAGGTCCATGAGGCAAGCAAGATCAGCTGATGATTGTGCCGATGAGGCGCGAAGATCCTGCGATCGGCGCGGCAGCACTCGGCGTCATCCCCGGGATGACGATGCGGGGCGACTTGGGAATGACATCGGCGGCGTAGAGCCAGGGCCTGGAGAGGGTCGTTCCCCGATGTCGAGAGTGCCCGCGTGCTGCCAACCTGAGGACGACTCAAGGAACGGGGTGTGCGATGACAGCGAGACGGGCGGTCTACGAGATCCGGATCGACGCAGGGGAAGGGGACGACGAGGCACTGGCGATGCAGGAGCCGTTGGCGCGAGTGGTGTGCCCAGATCCCGGGCACGCGCCGCCCTGTGACGTCCCGTGGGGATTCTCCATGACCGACGACGAGCTGGTGATGGGCCTCTACTCCACCAACGACGCCGCCCAGGCGATCGCCGACCGCGTCCGTGACCTTCTCGGCGCCCGCCGGGTCGAAGTGGTCCTCGGGTCGGGCGACCAGTTCGCCGGGCTCGTCGAGCAGTACAACGTCGAACACCGCCCCTGAACCTGGGGTGATATCGAGCCATAGCGCAGGACGCCGCACCAGGCGCTCAGCTGATGATGGTGCCGATGTGCTCGCCTGCGCTGATGGCGGCAGCCGCCCCTGCCCGGTCGATATCGAACACATGCAGGGGAAGCTGGTGATCGCGAGCGAGGATGAAGGCGCTCTGGTCCATCACTCCCAAACCCCGGTCGATCACCTCCTGATAACTCAGCCGATCGAAGCGCCGAGCAGTCTCGACCTTGTTCGGATCCGCGTCGTAGACCCCGTCCGCGCCGTTCTTCGCGACCAGCAACGCGTCCGCACCCAGCTCGATCGCCCGTTGCACAGCCGGATAGTCGGTGGTCGTGAACGGCTGCCCGTTGCCGCAACCGAGCAGCACGATCGATCCCTTCTCCAGATGCCGAAGCGCCCGTAGCCGGATGTACGGCTCAGCCAGATTGTTGATCGGGATCGCCGTCATCAGCCGCACGTCGGCCTCACCTAGCGCCGCCAATCTCCCACGCAGCAGTACCGCGTTGATCACCGTGCCGAGCATGCCGATGTTGTCCGCCTCAACCCGGTCGATGCCCCAGTCCTCCGCCCGGTTCCCGCGGAACACGTTGCCACCGCCGACCACAACAGCAACCTGTACGCCGGTGTCGCGTGCGGCGATCACTTCCTTCGCGAGGTGCGTGAGGCTGTCGCTGTTGAATCCGAACTGGGCGGATCCGGCGATGGCTTGGCCTGAGAGTTTGAGGACGAGGCGTCGGTAGGGGTTCATCGGCCGCCTCGTCGCCAGCGGTGGACTTCGAGGTTGGTGAGGATGAGGGGGAGCGCGGCTAGTTGTTGCTGCAGCCAGGTTGTGGTCGCCGGGGCAGGGAGGTCGGCGCTGCCTGCGAGTCCGACGATGTCGGTCGAGTGGTCGTTGAGCAGTAGACCGATGAATGACCAGTGGGGAACGTCGCCAGTGGTGAGGCGGGCTCGGATCGTGTCGACGAGGTCGTCCGTTCTCGGCGACGGCACCCAGGAGGCGAGGGCGAAGGAGGACTCGGGGTCGCCGGACGGTGCCGGGTGGTCCCACATCGTCCCCTCGATCACGCTCTCGAATGGCCAGACGGTGATAGCGGAGTACCAGCCGGCGCGCGCGTAGGGCTCGTCGTACGCGAACTTCTGGGCTGTCTGTGGGTCAGGAGTGTCGAGGACGTGAACGCTGCCGGTGTGTCTCGAACCGTCCGCACTCTCTGTCGGTCCACGCGCGACGAGTTGTGAAGCCCACTGGTCCATATAGGTCTGATGCACCTCGTGACGAGCGTCCTCGTCATCGCCGAACTCCGCGGAATCCCGGCCGTGGATCAGAAACCCCATGCTTCGACCCTAGACGAGTTGCGCTAGGCAACTCCTGGTGGGACGTGGCACGATCGGAGGGATGACCAGCAGACCTGTTGCGGAGCAGCGCCTGAGCGACCTGGCCCGGTTGCGTCGTGTCCGCGACCGGATGGACCGGGAGTACGCGCAACCGCTCGACGTCGAGGCGCTCGCGCGTGGGGTGCACATGTCGGCCGGGCACCTCAGCCGCGAGTTCAAGCTCGCGTACGGCGAGTCGCCGTACGGCTACCTGATGACACGTCGGATCGAGCGCGCGATGGCACTGCTGCGCATCGGCGACCTGAGCGTCACCGAGATCTGTTTCGCGGTCGGCTGCTCCTCGCTGGGCACCTTCAGCACTCGGTTCACCGAACTGGTCGGGGTCCCGCCCAGCGTCTATCGACGCGAGGGCGCCAGCGCGACGGAGGAGATGCCGCCGTGCATCGCGAAACAGGTGACCAGACCGATCAGGAATCGAGAAGCGCCGGCCCCCGAGCCGCAACTAGCGTGATGCCCATGGACATCACCATTCACACCAGCGCCCTTCCACACGACGACCCAGACGCCTCCCTGGCCTTCTACCGCGACGTCCTCGGCTTCGAGGTCCGCAGTGACGTCGGCAGCGGCAAGATGCGCTGGATCACGGTCGGCCCCGCCGGCCAGCCTGACACGTGCATCCTGCTGGCGCCGCCGGCCGCCGACCCTGGCATCACCGACGACGAGCGCCGCATCATCGCCGAGATGATGGCGAAGGGCACCTTCGGCTGGATCCTGCTGGCCACCAAGGACCTCGACGCCACCTTCGACCGGGTGCAGGCCAGCGATGCCGAGGTCATCCAGGAGCCGACCGATCAGCCGTACGGCGTGCGCGACTGCGCCTTCCGTGACCCCGCCGGCAACATGGTCCGCATCCAGCAGCTGATCTGAGCAATCCCAGAACCTGACTGACAGCTGGCGGTCGCTCCCGAGCGACCCCCAGTACTGCGACGCGCCCTGACCGTGAACCAACCGGTCAGGAATCGAGAAGCGCGGACCCTCGGGCCGCACCTAGCGTCATCGTCATCGACAGCACACCTTCAAGCCGGACGATCCCGCCAGCCGGACGATCCCGTCCGGACCTACTCCACAGGAGCGATCATGACCATCTCTTCCACCACCCAGACCATGACTTCGATCGAGTCCGTCACCCTCGAGGTGTCCGACGTCGAGGCCGCCAAGCGCTTCTACACCGACGCGTTCGGTCTGGGCGATCAGATCCGCCTGCGGGCCTCGGAGGCACCGACGACCGGCTTCCGCGGATTCACGCTGTCGCTCACGGTGTCGCAACCGGCCACCGTCAGGGCATTCATCAGTGCCGCCGTCGACGCGGGCGCCACGGTGCTGAAGCCGGCCGCGAAGTCGTTCTGGGGCTGGGGCGGCGTCGTACAGGCCCCTGACGGGACGATCTGGAAGGTCGCGACCTCGGAGAAGAAGGACACCGGCCCGGACACCCGGCAGATCGACGAGCTGGTGCTGCTGCTGGGAGTCGCGGATGTGGCCGAGACGAAGCGGTTCTACGTCGACCGCGGCCTCACCGTGGCGAAGAGCTTCGGCCGGAAGTACGTCCAGTTCGCCACTGCGTCGAGCCCCGTCACGTTGGCGCTCTACGGGCGCCGTCACCTGGCCAAGGATGCTGGCGTCTCGCCCGACGGCACGGGATCCCACCGGCTCGTGCTCGGTACCGATGGCGGGTCCTTCACCGACCCGGACGGCTTCGCGTGGGAGCAAGCACAGCACTGATCCAGGACCGGCTAGATGGTTAGATCTAGCCAGGTGAGGACGACGGAGACCGCGAAAGCGTCCGCCCGAGGGGATGGAGACACGATGAGCAAGGCCACGAAGTCGGACCCGCAGTCGCCTGCGGTGCACGGGGCCGACAGCCACGACCTGATTCGCGTGCTCGGCGCACGGGTGAACAACCTCAAGGACGTCAGCGTCGAGATCCCGAAGCGCCGGCTGACGGTGTTCACCGGGGTCTCCGGCTCGGGCAAGAGCTCCCTCGTGTTCGCCACCATCGCCGCGGAGTCGCAGCGGCTGATCAACGAGACGTACAGCTCCTTCGTGCAGGGCTTCATGCCGTCGCTCGCGCGGCCCGAGGTCGACCTGCTCGAGGGGCTGACGACCGCGATCATCGTGGACCAGGAGCGGATGGGCTCCAACCCCCGCTCCACCGTCGGGACCGCCACCGACGCCAACGCGATGCTGCGCATCCTGTTCAGCCGGCTCGGCAAGCCGCACATCGGCTCACCCAACGCGTACTCGTTCAACGTCCCCTCGGTGAAGGCCAGCGGTGCCATCACCGTCGAGCGCGGCGGCAAGACGAAGTCCGAGAAGGCGAGCTTCACCCGTCTCGGCGGCATGTGCCCGCGCTGCGAGGGCATGGGCTCGGTCACCGACTTCGACCTGACGGCCCTGTACGACGACAGCCTGTCGCTCAACGAGGGCGCGCTGACGATCCCGGGCTACAGCATGGAGGGCTGGTACGGCCGGATCTTCCGCGGTTGTGGGTACTTCGACCCGGACAAGGCGATCAGCAAGTACACGAAGAAGGAACTGCACGACCTGCTCTACCGGGAGCCGACCAAGATCAAGGTCGAGGGGATCAACCTGACCTACTCGGGGCTGATCCCGCAGATCCAGAAGTCGTTCCTGTCCAAGGACGTCGACGCGATGCAGCCGCACATCCGCGCCTTCGTGGAGCGGGCGATCACGTTCCAGACCTGTCCCGACTGCGACGGAACCCGGCTCAGCCCGGAGGCCCGGTCGTCGAAGATCAAGACGAAGAACATCGCCGACGTCTGCGCGATGCAGATCAGCGACCTGGCCGACTGGGTCCGGGGTCTCAAGGAGCCGTCGGTGGCCCCGCTGCTCGCCGGGCTGCAACACCTGCTCGACTCCTTCGCGGAGATCGGCCTGGGCTACCTCTCGCTCGACCGGCCGGCGGGCACTTTGTCCGGTGGAGAGGCACAGCGCACCAAGATGATCCGTCATCTCGGGTCGGCGCTCACCGACGTCACCTACGTCTTCGACGAACCGACGATCGGCCTGCACCCGCATGACATCGAGCGGATGAACGACCTACTGGTGCAGTTGCGGGACAAGGGCAACACCGTCCTGGTCGTGGAGCACAAGCCCGAGGCGATCGCGATCGCCGACCACGTCGTCGACCTCGGCCCTGGCGCCGGTACGGGAGGCGGAACGGTCTGCTTCGAGGGCACGGTCGAGGGGCTGCGGGCGAGTGACACCATCACCGGCCGCCATCTCGACGACCGGGCGAAGATCAAGGAATCAGTCCGTACTTCGGCCGGCGCGCTGGAGGTCCGCGGTGCGTCGACGCACAACCTCCGGAACGTCGACGTCGACCTCCCGCTCGGGGTGCTCTGCGTGCTCACGGGTGTCGCCGGCTCCGGCAAGAGTTCGCTGATCAGCGGCTCGGTCGCCGGTCGCGACGGTGTGGTGGTGATCGATCAGGGCGCGATCCGCGGTTCGCGGCGCAGCAACCCGGCGACGTACACCGGACTGCTGGAGCCGATCCGCAAGGCCTTCGCGAAGGCCAACGGCGTCAAGCCGGCGTTGTTCAGCGCGAACTCCGAGGGCGCCTGCCCGGCCTGCAACGGTGCCGGCGTCATCTATACCGACCTCGGTGTGATGGCCACCGTCGAATCCACTTGCGAGGAGTGCGAGGGTAAGCGGTTCCAAGCGTCGGTGCTGGAGTACACCCTGGGTGGCCGGAACATCGCCGAAGTGCTCGCGATGGCGGTGACCGAGGCCGAAGTGTTCTTCGAGGACGGCGAGGCCCGCACACCGGCCGCCCACAAGATCCTCGACCGGCTCGCCGATGTCGGGCTCGGCTACCTGACGCTGGGTCAGCCGCTGACCACTCTGTCCGGCGGTGAGCGGCAGCGCCTCAAGCTGGCCACCCAGATGGCCGACAAGGGTGAGATCTACGTGCTCGACGAGCCGACCACCGGCCTGCACCTCGCCGACGTGGAGCAACTGCTCGGCCTGCTCGACCGGCTGGTCGACTCCGGCAAGTCGGTGATCGTCATCGAGCACCACCAGGCCGTGATGGCGCACGCCGACTGGATCATCGACCTCGGCCCGGGCGCCGGCCACGACGGCGGCCAGATCGTCTTCGAAGGCACCCCCGCCGACCTGATCGCCAACCACACCACCCTCACCGGCAAACACCTCGCGGCCTACGTCGGGTGAGGTCAGCTGTGCGGCTGGCCTAGCTCGATCCAGTAACGCCGTACTGGGCTGTGCTCGGTGGGCCGGGTCTCCTCGAGGGTGCCGCCGTTGTGCTCGATCGTCTTCGCGGATGCGGCGTTGTCGGCCGCGCAGACGAGTAGCACCCGGTCCATCGTTAGTACGCGTGCTTGGTCGAGTATCTGGCCCAGCGCCCAGGTGGCCAGACCTCGACCCCGTGCGGAGGGACGGATGCCGTAGCCGATGTGACCGGTCCGCTCATTGAGTTGATGCCGCAGTGCTATGCCGCCCTGAATCCGCTCGTCTTCGACGATCCATCGACAGGTCGCGTGGTCCGACTTGGCGTTCAGTCGGGCGACCCAGCTTGCGAATCCCTGGGCCGATTCGACGTCGTCAGTTGATTCCAGCCCGAACCCGTCTTCGTGGAGGCCGGGACCCCATTCGGCGTGCGCCTCGAGCCAGGGAGTGTGCAGGCGGGTGGTGGGGGCGATCAGGGTCCGTGGCACGTCAGGACGATAGCAACGTGATCGCTTTGATGCTCAGCGGACGCGGTTCAAGGAATAGCTTCCGGTTGAAGTCAGGCGGGCGCGGCGATGGTCGCCAGGGCATCCGTCAGGCGCTGGAGGTGAGCGGGTGGCGACTCGAGCAGGGGTAGGCGAACGGTCGCGTGTGGGATGATCCCGAGCTCGGCCAGCGCGGCCTTGGCCATGATTGCCCCTTGGGAGGTGCGCATGATGGCGTCCACCAGGGGAGTGAGTGACCGCTGGATGATCTTGGCGGAGTTGAGGTCGCCGCTGCGGATTGCTCGTACGAGCTCGGCGTTGCGGTCGGCGGCGACGTTGCCCGCGACGCTGACCAAGCCGGTGGCGCCGCAGGCGAGGTAGGGCAGGTTGAGTTCGTCGATGCCGCAGTAGTACGCCAGCGGAGT
>NZ_DASRXP010000497.1:0-18119 GCF_035687465.1 Kribbella sp. | reverse complement strand
GGGCGGGGAACAGGTGGCAGGGCGCGCCGAAGATTGGGGCCTGTCGGCCGATTCCTGCGGAGAGAGCGGACCGGGCGATCGCCTCGATGTAGCTGCTTCCGTTGGTGACCGCGTCGTAGTCGAAGGCGCCACGTGAGGTGTCGATGGCCCGGAACGGGTGCCAGACGGTGCCGCCACCTGTGCTGACGGGCATCTCGTAGGACACCCATCGTTTGGGTTCGGCTGTGGCGATGCGCTCGGCATGGTGGATGAGCGTGAGGCTGTCCAGGGGTGCGCCGAGCAGGAGGATCGTCGCGTTTGCCTCGACCAGACGTACGAGCGGCGAACCGGGTCCCCAGGGGTCGTCGTCGAGGCTGCTGTGAGTGAGCCAGTCAGCGTGCGGTCCGACTGCGACCAGATTCATCTCGGGGTGGGCGCTGCGGTGGGCGCCGGGCCAGGTCCTGATGCGTTCGGGGAGCCGACCGTAACGGCGCCGGGCTTCGGAGACGGCGGGATCGAAAGGTGGCATGCCAGTCCGATAGGCGGCTTGTCGATCCTCGGGCCAGCTGGCCAGGTGGTAGGGGTTGTCCTCCCATCCGGCGTACGCCGTGATCGTTCCGTCCGTGCCACAGGCTTTCAGGAGACCTCGCATCACTCCTTCGACTCCGCCGACGATCCACGGAAACGCCGACAACCGGCTGTGGACCATCACGATTCCGCCGGCGGGCAGCCCGCTATCGGTGAGGGCACCGGCGAGTTGATCCGCCGTGATCCACTGCGCGTCGGTCATGGCTCAGTGTTCCTCATGATCGGGTTCGGGCGGCTGACGCCCAGGTCAGAGCCCTGATGACAAAACGAAGGCCTGGACCGTATGGTCCAGGCCTTCTTTGGTAGCGGGGGCAGGATTTGAACCTGCGACCTCTGGGTTATGAGCCCAGCGAGCTACCGAGCTGCTCCACCCCGCGCCGTTGTTGTGTCTTTAGTTTAGGGGATGGGGGCCGTGCAACCAAATCGGTTCCCGGCGTGCCGCTGACCTGCGAAAACCTGTACTGCCGGGGGTGGTCTGGGCGTACCGTCCCGGTATGTCCCGCGTCACTATCCGGCCGTTCGAGAGCGGCGATCTGCGTGCTGCCGCTGTACTGCTCGCTGAGCGGCACGCATTGCATCGGCAGCGTCATCCCCTGTTGCCGGCGGAGTACGAAGATCCGAAGCTCGCCCTGGTCGAGGTTACTGCGGCTTGGGAGACCGAAGGTGCTTCTGGTTCTGTCCTGCTGGACGGTGACGAGCTCAGCGGATACTTGCTGGGGGCTCCTAAACCGTCGCCGGTGTGGGGGCCGAACGTCTGGGTCGAACGCGCCGGGCAGGCCGTGAAGGAACCAGAGACTATTCGGGATCTTTACGGGGATGCGGCAAGCAAGTGGGTGGCGGACGGTGCGACAGCGCAGTACGTGCTGGTGCCGGATCTGCCGGAGCTGGTCGATGCGTGGTTCCGTTTGGGGTTCGGGGCACAGCACGCGCACGCAGTACGGGCTGTGCCGAGCGAGCCAGCGGCTGCGCGGTCCGACCTGACCGTACGACGTGCTGGGCGCGGCGACATCGCAGTACTGGCTGAGCTGGATCTTGTCCTGCCGCAGCATCAGGGATTGTCGCCGGTGTTCTCGGCCGGGGAGGTGCCGACGCTGGAGGAGGCGCTGGCCGACTGGGAGGAGGCGATCGACGACCGGGAGTACGCGACCTTCGTTGCCGAGCGCAACGGCAAGGTGATCGGTTCGTCGATCGGGTGCTCGTTGGAGAAGTCCCAGGCACACAGTGGGTTGGCTCAGCCGGACAACGCCGGGTTCCTCGCCTATGCGGCGGTACTGCCCGAGGCGCGCGGGGCCGGCGCCGGGAGGGCGCTCGGCGAGGCAGTACTGACCTGGGCGGCCGAGGTCGGCTACGACTCCGTGGTGACGGACTGGCGGGTCACGAACCTGTTGTCGTCCAGGGCCTGGCCGCGGTTGGGTTTCGCGCAGACCTTTCACCGGGTGCATCGGATGATCGGGCACTGACCGGCTTGTCCACAGGTTCGGAACTCGTCGGCGGAAACGCTGACGATCGGTGCACTTTCTAGGGCAGGAAAGAAACGCCTGCAGCAAGAGCAGGCGTTCGACGAATCGCCCTGGAGGCAGCCCTATGACTTGCATGACCTCGTCCCATATCGCCCTGGTGACTCGTCGTATCGTGGCCGGATGTGCGCTCGGTCTAGCCGCCCTGACAACTCTGGCGACACCGGCGTCGGCTGCGGGAACGGCTTCCCGGGTCTGGTTCGGTCAACCTCCATCGACTCAGCAGAGGACGTGCACCTTGGACGGATTCGCGATCGACCAACTGCCCGCCGGGCTCGGTTCGCCGAGCGACTTCGAGTACGAGTGGGAGGACGTGGCCTTCCACAGCAGGGTCTGGGAGACCGGGCCCGATCCTGAGGGAGCCACCAAGGTGGATCTGACGATGAAGACGATCCGGGGTGAGCAGGTGATCGACCTGGAGACCCTGCGCGAGTTCCTGACCGAATACCACGAGAAGGATCCGGCCGAGTGGAAGCTGACGCCGCTCCGGATCGGCACCTACGGCGGGTACGCGGCCGACGGCCAGGCGTTCTTCTTCGTCTCCCCGGGGGTCGCGGCCGAGGTGTCGATCGACCGGGCCCGCTACAGCCAGGAAGATCTGCTGACCACCGCAGCGGGCTTCCATCCGGAGGACTCCGTCTGACCCGTGATGGGGCCGACAAGCCGGTAGGTGCCGCTGGCAAGTAAAACGGGCGGCGACACCGATCGTCTCGGTGTCGCCGCCCGGGGTCCAGCCAGTCTCTGCGCCGGCCCTGCCCTCTTCCCAGTTGGTGTCAGCCGGTCAGCGGAATCAGCCGGTCGGGGAGCTTGGTGGGGTCGAGGGTGGAGTTGTCGGCGGGGACGACGGGTTGCCCGACGGCGTTCCGCTCGGCGTTGGAGTCGGCGTCGGCGTCGCGTTGCTGGCGGTAGCGGCCCGTTCGACCGCGGCGTTCATCTTGTTGACCTGGTTCTGGTACTCGGCCAGGTTGCCCGCCTTCAAAGCCGCCTGGGCCGCGTCGTACGCCGTTTGGGCCTCGGTGAGCGCCTGCTTGATCGTCTGGTTGGCCGGTGGCTGGGTAGGCGGTGGCTTGGTTCCGCCGCCGGGATCCTCACCGGTGTCGACCGAGGCGTTGAAGACCTTGCCGAGGGCTTCCTGCAGGGTCGAGCCGAAGGCGACGCGATCACCGAAGCCGACCAGCACGTAGCGCAGGACCGGATAACTACCTGCGCCACTCGTGCGGACCGAGTACACCGGCTGGACGTAGAGCAGACCACCGCCCAATGGCAACGTCAGCAGGTTCCCGTACTGCGCACGGGCACCGCTGCTCGGCTGGTTGAGCGGCAGCAAGGCTGTACGGATCGAATCGTCGGTCTGGAACTTGTTCGCGACTTGTCCTGGACCAGGTATCTGCACGTTGCCCGGCAATCGAAGGATCCGGAACTGCCCGTAGTCCGGCGAGGATGCCTCGGCATCGACGGCCATGAAGGCGGTCAGGTTCTCCCGTTCCGCGTTTGGCACATAGACAGAAGTCAGGGAGAACTTCGGCTCCGGCTGGTCCGGCATCCGCAGTGACAAGTAGAACGGAGGCTGCTTTTGTACCGTGGAGTCAGCAGTGCTGGTGCCGGTCGGGTCGGCGGGCACCCGCCACAGGTCGCTGTTCTGGTACCAGGTGCCGGGGTCCACCACGTGGTACTTGGCCAGCAGGTCGCGCTGCACCTTGAAGATGTCCTCGGGGTAGCGCAGGTGCGACATCAGGGCGGGCGAGATGTCGGACTTGGGCTTGACCGTGCCGGGGAAGGCCTTCATCCAGGTCTTCAGGATCGGGTCGCTGTCGTCCCACGCGTACAGGTCGACCGAGCCGTCGTAGGCGTTCACGACCGCCTTGACCGAGTTGCGGATGTAGTTGATCTCCTCGCTGGGCTGCGAGGCGATCGCGCCGCGACCGGTGGTGGTGTCGCGGGTGCTGTCGTCCAGGGCGACCTTCTGCGAGTACGGGTAGTTGGCCGTGGTGGTGTAGCCGTCGATGATCCAGACCACCTGACCGTCCACGACGGCCGGGTACGGGTCGCCGTCCGGGGTCAGCCACGGGGCGGCTTTCTCCACCCGCTCGCGCGGGTTGCGGTCGTAGAGGATCTTCGAGTCGCTGTTCACCCGGCTGGACAGCAGGATGTTCGCGTCCCGGAACTTGGTGGCGTAGAGCAGCCGGTTGCCGAAGGAGTCGAGTCCCACGCCGCCCTTGCCGGTGTACGTGTTCAGGGTCGGGTCACCGCCGGTCTTGCCCTCCGGGGTGTCCAGCTCGACCGCGGGAGCGCCCTTGGGGGCTCCGACGATCGAGTAGTCCGGGGACTGCTCGCCGAAGTAGATCCGCGGCTCGTAGTCACCGAGCTCACCGGTCGGCGGCAGGTCCTTCTCCGACCACACCGGCGACCCGTCCTCGGCCCGCTGGTTGCCGTAGGCCGCGACCACACCATAACCGTGGGTGTACACGGTGTGGTCGTTGTTCCAGTTGCGCTGGCCCGCCGGCAGCCGGTCGACCTGCACCTCGCGAACGGCGATCACAGTGTCGCGGACCTCGTTGCCGATCTTGTAGCGGTCGACGTCGAGGTCGGTCGGGAAGGAGTAGAAGCCGCGCACCTGCTGCAACTGCTCGAAGGTCGGACCGACCACGCTCGGGTCGATCAGCCGGATCCCCGGCAGCACCTCCGCATCGGACGACAACTGCTGCGGTTTCGCCTGCGTCGTTGCCGCGTAGTCGATGACCTTGGTGTTCTCCAGCCCGTACGCCTGCCGGGTCGCCTCAATGTTCTTGGTGATGTACGACGCTTCCTTCACCGGCTCGCTCGGGCGGACGCGCAACTGCTGAAGGGCCGCCGGCCACAACGCGCCGAGCAGGATCGCGGACAGCACCAGCACCACGGTGCCGACCCCTGGGAGCAGCCAGGTCTTGCGCACGACGTTCGCGAAGAACAAGCCGGCACAGAGCACCGCTATGACCGCCAGAATCTCCTTGCTGGGCAGGACCGCATGGTCGCCCGTGTAGGAGATACCGGTGAAGAGACGACTGTCGGAGGTGGTCAAGCCGTACCGGTCGAGCCAGTAGCTGAAGGCCTTGAGCAGAACGAGCAACCCGAGCAGCACCGAGAACTGGACCTGCGCGGAGCCGGAAGCTTTTTGGCCCTTCGCGGACGGGCGGAACCCGCCGTACAGGTAGTGGGTGATGATCGCGGCGACCAGGGAGAGCAGGACGATCGAGTAGCCGAAGCCGAGCAGGACGCGCAGCCACGGGTAGTCGAAGACGAAGAACGAGATGTCCAGGTTGAACTGCTTGTCCTTGATCCCGAACGAGGTCTGGTTCCGCCAGGCCAGGAAGACCTTCCACTCCCCCGAGGCGGCCGAGCCGCCGAAGATCAGCATCAGGGCGCCCAGCACGCCGACGGCGATCTTGCCGCGCTGCTGCAGCATTTCGCCGTACCGCTCGAAGCCGGGGCTCGGCGACGGGGCGAGTGCGACGCGTGGACGGGTGCGGAACGCGATGATCACGTTCGCCACCACCGCGGCGGCCATCAGCAGCCCGACCACGAAGAAGAGCAGCACCCGGGTGCCGAGCACGGTGCTGAACACCGAGCCCAGATCGAGCGACCGGAACCAGAGCCGCTGGGTCCACAGGTCGGTGAAGACGCTGAAGAGGATCAGCAACACGATCAGGGTGGCGATGGTGGGCAGCAAGGCTTTGGGCCGCTGACCGGGCGTTCGCCGCGACCGCCGCGGCTCCTCCGGCATGTCATAGACGCCGTCGCTCATGATCGCTTCTCCTCGTCGTCACTCTCAGCCTCGACTCCACCGTTCGCTGACGCGGCAGCGGCCGAGGGTTCGAATGTCAAAGACAGTACTTGGCAAAGCGTGGGGACCAAGTCGCTCCCCGTGAGAACCGCCGAATCCTCGTCGTGTGTGCGCAGCCGGACGGCGCCGAAACGGTCGCCCTCGCGCAGGACGGCGGCGACCATCCGGACCTCGTGCCGACGCGGATCGCTGCCGGCCATCCGGGCCAGTTCCGCGTCCGACTCGGCCTCGGACAGACCTGCCTCGGCCGCGGCAGGCAACACGATCCGCTCGACCGCCAGGGCGCAACCACTGACGCCGTCGGGCCACTCGATCTGTGCCAGCGCGTCGGCCAGGTGCTCGTCGTCGACGCCACCGGGAAGCTCGCCCTGGGCCACCGGGGTCAGCGGCTGCGAGGCATCCTCCGCGCCGAGCTCGGCGGCCAGTTGGGGTTCGGCCCGGAGCAGGTCCTCGGTCGGCACCAGTGCGAACAGCTGCGCGGGCTGGTCCCAGCCCGCGCCGCTGACGTGCTTCTCGATCTCGATCACCGCACGGCTCAGAGCATCGGGGGGCAGAGTTCCTTCAGGACCTACGGGGTACATGCCGGGACGTCTCCAGTTCCACTGGCCAGTGCTGTCAGTGCGCCGATCGCCTCGTTCAGGGTGGTGATCTTCACCAGGCGGATGTCCTTCACGCCGGAGTGCAGGGCGGCCTCGCAGTTCGGGCCCGGGACCAGGAACACGGTCGCCCCGTCCTCCTTGGCGCCGGCGATCTTCTGCTGGATGCCGCCGATGGCGCCGACCTGGCCGAGCGCGTCGATGGTGCCGGTGCCGGCGATGTGCTTGCCGTCCAGCAAGGGCCCAGGGGTCAACTTGTCGTAGATGGCCAGCGCGAACGCAGTACCGGCGCTCGGGCCGCCGATGTCCTGGCCGAGGCTGATGGACACCTTCACCGCGGAATAGACACCGACGTTGATGCCGACCATCGGACGGGTCGGGTCATCCGGCGCCGCCGCAGCCTTGACAACCACGGTCTGTTCCTTGCCGCCGCGGCGGACCAGGAAGGTGACCTCGTCGCCGACCTTGTTCTTCCGGACCAGATCGCCGACCTGCGGGACGAGCTTCGCCACGACTCCGTCGACCTTCAGGATCACGTCACCGGCCTTGAGTTGGCCGTCGGCCGGGCTGTCCGGCGACACCGACGACACCATCGGGTTGTACGGCACGCCGGCCTCTTGCAGGGCCGCGGCGACCGCGCTGTCCTGCGAGCCGGTCATCTCCGCGGTGTTCTGCTGCTCGACCTCGTCGGCGCTCTGGTCCGGCGGATAGATGATGTCGCGCGGGAACAGGTCGTGGTGCGGGTCGAGCCAGTTCCGCATCGCCTGCGGCAGGGTGAGTTCGCGGTCCGGCGAGGTCACCGACACCGTGGTCAGGTCGAGCACACCGGTGGTCGGGTAGGTCTGGTGGCCGGTGACCTCGATCACCGGCTTGCCCTTGGTGTCCCCGAGGGTGTCGCGCACCGGGCCCGGGCTGAACGACACGAACGGCACCGCGAAGACGGTGACGAGACCGAGAGAGAAGACGAGCACGAGGATCGAGGTGACCAACGTGGCGGTACGACGAGTCACGAACCCTGCCCTGCGATCTTGAGCTTCTGGAAGAGACCGCGCAGTCGCCCGCGCGGCTCGGGGACGGCCCGGGGGCCGGGTGCAGCGAGGGCCTCGTTGAACCTGCGGAAGTCCTCGACGGAGGCGAAGGCGCCACCGGACCGGCGCGGACCACGGCTCCGGCCGCGCCAGGCCGCCCAGCACATGGCCGCGACGGTGGCTGCCAGCGGGAACGCCAGCCAGGCCAGCACCTTCATCCGGTCACCTTCATGCGCCCCAGCGTACGTGTCAACAAGCACCGACCCACTCGCTGGCACCGTCGGTGAAGGACTGCTGTTTCCAAATCGGAACCTCGGCCTTGAGATCGTCGATCAGCCGCCGGCACGCGGTGAAGGCCACCTCGCGGTGCGCGGCGGCCACACCGACGATCACCGCGGCGTCACCGATCACCAGCGGACCGGTCCGGTGCACGGCCGCGAGCGCGATCACGGCCGGGTCCTCGCAGATCCGTTCGGCGACCTTGCGCAGGTGCTCCAGCGCCTCCGGATGGGCCTCGTAGCTCAGCTCGTCGACGGGCCGGTCGTGGTCGTGGTTGCGCACGGTGCCGACGAAGAGCGCCGTACCGCCGGCCGCGGGATCGGAGATCGCGGCCAGCACCTCGTCGCTGGACAGCACGGACTCACGGATGTCCAGCAGCCTGATCGCCTCTGTCATAACCATTCCTCAACTCTGCGCCCGAGAACCTAGCTGCGCCCAATAATCTGGAAGGGCGTTCGCTGATGGAGGAACGGTACGCGGTAACCAGTACGTTGGAGTTGTACGCCCCACTGCACAGGAAGGCCCACTCCGATGAGCGACGAACCGGACAACCCGTTCAAGGGAACTCCGTTCGAGGCCATGTTCCAGCAGTTCTCCGGTGCGGCCGGCGCGGGCGGCGCCCCTGACCTGAACGCGATTTTCGCTCAGGTCCAGCAGCTGCTCAGCGGTTCGACCGACGGCAAACCGGTGAACTGGGATCTGGCCAAGGACATCGCCCGTAAGACCGTCTCCGCCACCGGAGACCGGTCCGTCACGCAGACCGACCACCAGCGAGTGGCCGACGCGGTGCGGCTGGCCGAGCACTGGCTGGACCAGGCGACCACGTTGCCCGAGGCGTCCGCCACCTCTGCCGCCTGGAGCCGGGCCGAGTGGGTGGAGAACACCCTGCCGGTCTGGCAGACCGTGGTCGACCCCGTGGCCGAGCACGTGGCCGGCGCGATGGGCAGTGCTCTGCCGGCCGAGGCGCAGCAGCTCGCCGGGCCGATGGCAGGCATGCTCCGCCAGCTCGGCGGCTCCATCTTCGGGGCCCAGGTCGGGCAGGGACTCGGCGAGCTGGCAGGCGAAGTGGTGAGCTCGTCCGACATCGGACTGCCGCTCGGCCCTGCCGGTCAGGCTGTACTGATCCCCGACAACGTCGCGAAGTTCGCCGAGGGTCTCGGCCTGACCGACGAGGACGTCCGGCTGTACCTGGCTCTGCGCGAGTGCGCGCACCAGCGGCTGTTCGCCGGGGTGCCGTGGCTACGGCAGCACCTCTTCGCCCACGTCGCCGACTACGCCGCGGGGATCGAGGTCGACACCGGCAAGATCGAGCGCGCGATGGCCGACGTGGACATGCAGAACCCGGAGGCGATGCAGGCAGCCCTTGCGGACGGCCTGTTCGAGCCCGAGGACTCCGAGCAGCAGAAGGCCGCACTCGTCCGCCTCGAGACCGCGCTCGCCCTGGTCGAGGGCTGGGTCGACGACGTCGTCCGCGAGGCGACCAAGGACCGGATGCCCGCCGCCGTCCAGCTCGCAGAGACCGTACGGCGCCGCCGCGCCGCGGGTGGTCCCGCGGAGCAGACCTTCGCCACTCTCGTCGGACTCCAGCTCAGGCCACGTCGTCTGAGGGATGCGGCGAACCTGTGGGCCGCAGTACGGGATGCGCGCGGGATCGAGGGGCGCGACGAGCTGTGGTCGCACCCGGATCTGTTGCCGACCGCCACCGACCTGGACGACCCGATCGGGTTCGCCCAGCACGCGGGCGAGCTGGCCGACATCGACATCAGCGACTTCCTGACTGATGAGTCCAGTTTGACCGACGAGTCCAGCCTGACTGATGACGACGACCCGAAGGATGACGAGGGCAACCAACCGGGCACCAACAAGTGACGTTGCATGACGACGCGACCGCGGTTCTGACCGACTGGGAACCGCCGGACGCCGCCCAGGCGGAGCTGCGCCTGCACTACCTGAACCATCTCGCGAAGTACGAGGACGCGATGTGGCGCAGTTGCCGGCCAGAACATCTGACGGCCTCCGCCCTGGTCCTGGATCCGTCCGGGACCAGGGTGCTGCTGACCCTGCACAAGACGGTGAACCGCTGGCTGCAACTCGGCGGGCACTGCGAGACGGGCGACACCTCGCTCGCCGCCGCCGCGTTGCGGGAGGCGACCGAGGAGTCCGGCCTGAGTGGTCTGCGGATCGACCCCAATCCGCTACAGCTGTCGCGTCATGAACTGCTGGCCGGCGGCTGCAAAGGCGCCTTCCACCTCGACGTTCAGTACTTGGTGACCGCCGGCGCCGCTACGGAGTTCGTAGTCAGCGAGGAGTCGCACGAGCTGGCCTGGTTCGGGATCGACGCGTTGCCGGACGGCATCGACCAGACGGTCGAAGACCTGGTGAAGAGGGCGTACCGGCCGGTCATCTGATGGTTCACGGGCCGGTGGGGCCGTCGTTGCCTCCCCTGTGCCCTGCCGATCTCACCGCCCCTGAACGGCACCGGCAGGGCTGTTGCCAACGACGGCCCCAATGCTCCCCGTGACTTGCTCCCCGTGAGTCCCCCGCTACCCCGTGAGTTCCCCCGTACCCCGCTGCCTGGTGAAACGAGCCAGCGGGGAGAAGGTGACGGGTCAGGCACCTCGAAGAATCGAGCGGGTCGCATCCCAGCCCTCGAGGCCCGGATCCAGCCGCGCCAGGTCGGCCGCCGAGCGCAGCCGATGCCAGCCGGGACCGATCGCGACAGCGTGCCTGCGGGGCTTCACTTCCTCGAGCGCGGCCAGTGGGGTGTCGAAGCCGGGCGAGGCCGCCGCGACCCAGTCAGCAACCGGTAGACCCACCCCGATGGCAGCGAGCGTCCCGTCCTCAGCAGGAGTCACCGCAATGTCAGCCGAGCTCAGTGCGCGGAACAACTTCCCGATCAGGAGCCCCGGCAGGTCCGGCACATCATGGCTGACCGCTACCACGGCCGCTGCGGGTCCCACCTGAGCAACGGCATCCAGTACCGGCCGGGCCGCGTCAACGCCGTACGCGGGTGTTCCTGGCCAGGTGAGTGCAGCGACCTCCGCCACGGCCGATTCATCCCCGCCGGCAACGGCCACGGCAACATCGACCCGGTCAAGAGCCGCCAGTACTTCGTACGTGTCCTCGGCCAACGCCAACCGCCAGGCACCTGGCTCACGCCCCGGCGGAGCCCACGTGGCAGCCGCCGGAACCACCATGACGACGACGCGACGGTCATTCATCCGGCAACCTTCGCACAGCTCCAAGCAGGACGCCCCGCCCAGGGATCACCCGGGCGGGACGTTGCGTCGTACGGAGGGCTAACCGACGGGGGCCAGTTCGCGCTCTTCCTCAGGGGCGGTGGTGGGGACGGCGTGCTTCGGCTGCTTGCCGCGGATCCACTTGGGGGCCCACCAGTTGGCGTCGCCCAGCAGGATCATCGCGCTGGGGAGGACGACCGCCCGGATGATGGTCGCGTCGATCAGGATGGCGACGGCCAGACCGACTCCGAGTTGCTTCATGTCCAGCGTGCTCAGCGTCGCGAAGACCGCGAACACCCCGATCATCACCGCGGCCGCACTCGTCACCACACCGGCCGAACCGGTGATCCCGTCCGCGACCGCCTGCCGGGTCGGCACTCCCTTGAGCACGGACTCGCGGATCCGGCTGACCACGAACACGTGGTAGTCCATCGACAGCCCGAACAGCACCACGAAGAGGAACAGTGGCAGCCAGGAGACGACCGAACCGTTCGACCGGAAGTCGAGGATGCCCTCCGCCCAGGTGTTCTGGAACACCGCCGTCAGGACCCCGTACGCCGCACCGGCGCTCAGCAGGTTGAGCAGGATCGCCGTGACGGCGACGACCACGGACCTGAACGTCACCACCATCACGATGAACGTCAGCAGCAGGACGAACCCGATCACCAGCGGCAACTTCGCCCGGGTGTGCGCCGCGTAGTCGACATCGGCCGCCACGAACCCGCCGACCGCATACTCGACGCCCGGCACCTTGCCGACGGTCTGCGGCATCAGCTCTGTGCGCAGCTTGGTCAAGGAGTCCCGTGCCTCGTCGCTGCCGCCTTCATGGGGACTTGCGACCTCGAGCACGGTGACCGTGCCGTCCTTGGAGACCCGCGGCTCCTCCAGCCCGTCCTGCGCATACAAGTTGTCGCTCTTCGTCCGCTGGACCAGCTCGGCCAGGGCAGCCTGTACTGCCGGCTGCTGATTCGCCGGAGCCCGTACTGCGACCTCGTGGCTCGTGCCGGTGCTCGGGAAAGCCGCGGTGAGGCGGTCGTACGCCTTCATGACTGCCGTGTCTCGCGGAAGGTCCTCGGTACCGGGGAACTTCAGCGTCATGCCGAGTGCGGGTGATGCCACTGCGAGTAATGCGATCACAGAGACGAGCAGGGTGGCCACCGGGTGCTTCAGGGCCGGTTTCAGCACCTTCGGCCAGAAGCGGGGCTCACCATTGCGCGCGGTGAGGCGCCACAGCAGCGGGATGCGCGGGCGGTCCACCCAGCGGCCGAGCTTGGCGAGCACCGCCGGCAGCACGGTCAGCGAACCGACCACCGCCACGGCGACGACCATGATCGAGCCGACCGCGAACGAGGAGAACACCGCGTCCCGGGCGAGGAACAGCCCGGCCATCGAGATGATCACCGCGATACCGGAGACGACGACCGCGTGGCCCGACGTCGCGGCAGCGATCTCGACCGCGTCGACGTGACCGCGGCCCTTGGCTCGCTCCTCGCGTTCCCGGCGGACATAGAACAGCGAGTAGTCGACTCCGACCGCCATGCCGATCAGCAGGATCACGCTGTTCACCGCGTCGACCGCGGGGACCAGTTGGGAGGCGGCCGCCGAGAGCCCGATGGCCGCGGCGACCGAGGACAGAGCGAGCAGCAGCGGCACCGAAGCGGCGATGAGTGCGCCGAACGCGATCAAGAGGATCGCCAGCGTCACCGGCAGGCTGAACATCTCGGCCCGCTGGAAATCCTTGCCCAGTGTCTCGTCCAGCGCCTTGCCGATGGACTCGTTCCCGACCTCCTCGATCCGCAGGCCCGGGTGCTCCTGCTGGATCTTGGCGGTGGTGTCGAGCAGCGGCTGCACCCGGTCGGCCTCGTCGTCGCCGTCCTTCAGGGTGACCCTGACGATCAGGGCCTCCTTGCCCGGCGACAGGATCGGCCGGGCGACCTCCGCGACCCCACCGAGGGCGCGCATCCGCTCCGTCACGACCCCGGCAACCTTGTTCGCCTCGGCCTGGTCGAGAGCCCCCGATGGCGCTGTGATCAGCACACTCTCGACGTCCGGGTCGTCGAAGTTGCCGGCCTTGACGATGTTGTCGGCCCGGGTCACCTCGCCGATGTCGCCCTCGTTGTCGGACTCCTTGGTGCCGGTCATCGACCCGAGCGCGAAGCAGGCGACGACGACCATCACCCACATGCCGATCGCCCGCCACGGATGGGTGGCACTCCAGCGTGCCGCCCGGACCGTGAGTTGTCCCCTGGCCATGGTTCCCTACCCCTCTGCGCCCCCACGGCGCACCCTCCCAGCCCGGCCCGACGCCTCGCTGGTCACGGGTCTCAGCCTCCCGGCCGGCGGGGGTGCACCACCATGCAGGAATCCACCCAGTCCTCCCTGGGGCCTGCCCCACCCCGCCCCTGGCGAAAACCCCACCCACCCCCTGCGAGAAGCCCCAGCGACAGGCTCGCAGTACGGGTCTCAGAAGTCGTCGAGGGTGAGGTTGGCGGCGGCGGTGATGCCTTCGAGGTAGCCCTCGGCGCGCTCGGATTTGGGGTAGCGGTGGACCAGTTTCCAGAACGCAGCGTTGTGGGCCGGCTCCACCAGGTGAGCGAGCTCGTGCACCAGGACGTAGTCGACGACCCAGGCCGGCATGGTCTGCAGACGGACGGACAGGCGGATCGAACGGTCCGCCGGAGTACAGGATCCCCAGCGTCGATTCTGGTTCGAAACCCACCGGACAGACGCAGGTTCGGGCACTTCAGGGAGGTGACGACACGCCAATTCGTGTGCTCTGGCCAACAATTTATCGTCCGACACGCGGGACCGGCTGCGCTGCCTGTCGAGGCGCTGGAGCATGGTTTCGACCCAGCGCGCCTCCTCCGCGGCGGACAGCCGGTCGGGCATCAGCACGACCACCCGCTCGCCGTCCCGGTAGGCGCTGACGGTCCGCTTCCGCCGCTTGCTGCGGCGGATGTCCACGTACGGCGGGATCGGGCGCGGTGGAGAGTCGGCCATGGATCAAACCGTATCTCCCGATTCCCCCAACTTTTTTCCGTCCACACCCTGTGCACGAACGTTTCCGCAGGTCAGAGGCCATTTCGGGAAACCCTGATCGTTGTTTGTTCACATCCTGTTCCCCCGCTCGTCCACAGTGCCGCCCGGCGTGCCCCACAGCTTGCCCACAGGGTTATCCACAGGCGTGGACAACCGGGTCTTGCCAGCACGCCGGGCGCCTCCTAGCGTCAATGCCAACAAGCTCCCGGACCGCCTCCGGGGCCGCTCGGAGGGGAAGCCGAGTGGTTCCGGAGGCGGACTCCCGGGAGCTTGTTCCGTGACGGAACAAATCCGGGAAAGGGTTTTCCCAGCGGTGCCCGGACCGGGAGTCGCGCTTGAACGGCGCCCAGCCTGCCGTAGGGTGAATCCCGACTGGGCCGAACGGCCTACGGCAGGAACCACTGCCGTTAGCATCCACGACGGCCAGGGGCCAACCACCCCGGCTGGTATTCAGAGCAAGGAGAGGGCCCTCATGGCAGAGACCTGGAGCGGCGAGTTCTACTGCGTCAAGTGCAAGGCCAAGCGCACCGCCGACGGCGAGGTCAAGGTCAACGACAAGGGCACGCGCATGGCCAAGGCCAAGTGCCCCGAGTGCGGTACGAACCTGAACCGGATCCTCGGCAAGGCCTGACGCACCAAGTCGTAGGGGCGGTGGTGGGACCCACCCGGGTCGTACCACCGCCCCTGTGTCGTTCCGGCTTGGGCGACCCGACAGAATAGGACCGTGTCAGACCTCCCCCGCAAGGCGTTGAGCCGGACCGCCAAGCTCGCCAGCCTGCCGCTCGGCGTCGCCGGGCGCGCGACGGTCGGTCTGGGCAAGCGGATCGGTGGTGCTCCGGCCGAGACCGTACTGGCCGAGTTCCAGCGCCGGACCGCGGACCAGCTGTTCTCCGTCCTGGGAGAGCTCAAGGGCGGCGCGATGAAGTTCGGGCAGATGCTGAGCCTGATGGAGACCGCGATGCCCGAGGAGCTCGCGGCGCCGTACCGGGCGACTCTGACCAAGCTGCAGGACTCCGCACCACCGATGCCGGCCTCGACCGTGGACACGATCCTTGTCCGGGAGCTGGGCAAGCGCTGGCGGGACCGGTTCGAGGAGTTCGACGACCTGCCCGCCGCGGCCGCGTCGATCGGCCAGGTGCATCGAGGCATCCTCAAGGACGGCCGCGAGGTCGCGGTCAAACTGCAGTACCCAGGCGCCGCGGAGGCGCTCAGATCCGACCTGCGCCAGCTAGGGCGGTTCGCCCGGACGTTCGGCACGCTGATCCCGGGGCTGGACGCCAAGCCGCTGATCGCCGAGTTGCAGGAACGCATCGGCGAGGAACTGGACTACGACCGCGAGGCCCAGGCCCAGCAGCAGTACGCCGACGCCTTCAGGGACCACCCCGAGTTCGTGGTCCCCCGCGTCATCAAGCACTCCCCCTCGGTCATCGTGTCCGAGTGGATCGAGGGCAAGCCGCTGTCGCGGGTGATCGCCGACGGCACCCAGACCGAGCGGGACGAGATCGGCCTGAAGTACGTCCGGTTCATGTTCAGCGGGCCCCGGCTCGCCGGGCTGCTGCACTCAGACCCCCATCCCGGCAACTTCCGGGTGATGGCTGACGGACGCCTCGGCGTAGTCGATTTCGGCCTCTGCGCGCGGCTTCCCGACGGGCTGCCGCCCGCCATCGGCCGGCTGCTGCGGATCTCGCTGGAAGGCGATGGCGCCGCGGTGGTCGAGGGTCTGCGGGCCGAAGGGTTCATCAAGCCGCGGATGGAGATCGATCCGAAACAGCTGATGGACTACCTGGCGCCCTTTGCGGAGCCGGCCCGGGCCGACACGTTCCAGTTCAGCCGGGCGTGGATGCGGGAACAGGCGAGCCGGACCGGGGATTTCCGCTCGCCCAGCGCGTCGATGGCGCTGAAGATCAACCTGCCGCCGTCGTACCTGCTGATCCATCGGGTCTGGATCGGCGGGATCGCAGTACTGTCCCAACTGGAGGCGGAGGCGCCGTTCAAGGCCACCCTGGAGGAGTTCCTGCCCGGCTTCGCCCCGGTGCGGTAAGCCCGCTCACCACCAGGCGCTGTCGAGCTTTCCCTCGATGCTGCGAACGTTGTCCCGCGCGCAGCGGTCGCAGTACACGAGCTTGCGCCCGTTCTCGACCGAGGTCACCCAGGTGAGCGGAAGGTCCTCCCCCTCGGCCTGCTGACCACACAACGCACAGGTCGGATTCACCATGCCTCTAGTCTGCAGCAGGCCTGAAGACATGCCGAGGGGCGGCATCCGGGTGGATGCCGCCCCTCGGGGTTCAGCTGGACTTGGGCGGGCTTCGGAGATCGGCTCCTGCCGCTTCAGTCTGTGCCGGGTGGATCAGACCAGCCGGGCAAGGGTGAGGCGCGCCTTTGCGCTGGCCCTCTCCGCTTTCCGGGTGGCCCGCTCGGCCTGCTTCTGGGCCCGGACGAGCTGGCTCGCCAGGTGGAAGCGCCGGTACTGCTCTGCGTCGTCCAGTTTGTTACGACAATGAGCACGAGCAAGATCTTCTTGAAGTAAATGCATTTCAACTCTCCTGGGTGACATCTGGGTCTTCATGACTTGAGGTCTCGATTCGGGATTCGGGTCGGTCGTCGGGTCAGGCTGCGGTCACGGTGTCGCACTTGCGTGGACGCCCACGGGGCCGCTTACGCGGAACCACCACACCCTGGACGAACAGTTCTCCTCCCCACACTCCCCACGGCTCCGAGCGCTCGAGCGCTCCGGCCAGGCACTCGGCCTTCAGCGGGCAGGTGGTGCAAAGAGACTTGGCGTACTCCACATCCGCCGGGGATTCGGCGAAGAAGAGTTCTGGTGCGTAGGACCGACAGGGCAGGTCCTGCGCGGTGGCCACCTCGGTGAATGCATCGAGGAAGCTAACGCTCATTCCGGTCACCTCCTGAGTGACTGTCTGCTGATCTCTTGTCGTCGGCGACGACCACCGGTTGGTGGCCGACGAAACTGTGTCGGACAAACAAAAGGGCCGCGGGACCCTTGGTGGGTTCCGCGGCCTTGGAGGTGCCGGCTGACTTCTTGAGTCAGACCGGTGGACTCCATGCTCGAGAACCCGGACCGCCGTACTTCACATCACCGACAGCTCCGCCCTGGATCGGGGCAGCGCTGGAGGCCAGGAGCACAACGGTCGTGCCGTGCAGGCGCGACGGGGCACCCTGAATCGGGGCGCACGGACGCGCGACTACGCCGAACGGCTGCTTGATCATGTTCGTCATCATCTCCAAGGCACCTCCTCTCGTTGTGGCGAAGCGGGCGGCAAGCTCGATCGCTATGGTTTGAAGTTTTCGGCCATGACTCGGCCGCAGAAAGAACAGTACGCCGAGTCCTCGCGGGCCCGCAAACTATTTAACGGCAGTTTCTGCACTTGGCCGGAAGTTGCCTCCGCGAGGCCCCGAAGAGCTGCCCGATCGGGCAGCGCCGAGTCAGCGGGTGCAGATGTTCAGCACCGGTTCGCCGTACTTCGTGAGCTTGGTCCGGCCGATCCCGGGGATCCGGAGCAGGGCCCGTTCGTCGGTCGGGCAGGCCTCCGCGATCGCGGTCAGCGTCGCATCGGTGAAGATGACGAAGGCGGGCATGTTCTCGGCGGCAGCCCGCTCGGCGCGCCACTCGAACAGCGCGTCGTACAGCTTCTGGTCCATCGACGACGGGCAGTCCTCGCAGCGTCCGAGCTTGCGGGCACCCGGGTCGAGCAGCCCGCGGCCGCAGACCCGGCACTTCGGGATCGGCTTGTCCGACCGGGAGGTGCGGGCGGTCCGCGGTACCGCCTCCTGCTCCGCGACCCGGGACGTCCGCACGCCGAGCGAGTCGAGGAACCTGGTCGGGCCACGCTGGCCGCGTCCCCCCGGCGAACGGGAGGTGGACCAGCTGACCGAGAGCTGGTCCTTCGCGCGCGTCACGCCGACGTAGAACAGCCGCCGCTCCTCCTCGACCTGGGCCGGCGTCTGGGCATAGGTGATCGGGAGCGTGCCCTCGTGGGCGCCGACGATGAAGACGCAGCCCCACTCCAGGCCCT
>NZ_DASRXP010000496.1:0-2805 GCF_035687465.1 Kribbella sp. | reverse complement strand
CGACACCGTCTTCGACGACCTGAAGCCGAAGATCGAGGCGGAGATCGAAAAGGCGATCGGGAGCGGGGTGGATGACATGTACCAGCTGCAGCAGGTGATCCGCCGCGTGGTCGGCAAGTGGGTCAGCGACACCCACCGCCGCCGGCCGATGATCATCCCCGTCGTCGTGGAAAGCTAACCAGAGGGTGGGCACGTGAGCGAGCGCAGCGAACAAACCAATAAGTACAGCGAGCCTTGCTCAGTGGTGCCCGAAGCGAAGCGAGGTCACCAGTGAGCATGACTGGTGTCAACGGAACCGGGCAGCGCCGGCCCACCATGAAAGAGGTCGCGGCCCGGGCGGGGGTGGCGCTGAAGACCGTCTCCCGGGTGGTCAACGAGGAGCCGAACGTCAGCCCCGAGCTGACCGCCAAGGTCCAGGCCGCGATCAAGGACCTCAACTACACCCCGAACGAGAGCGCCCGGATGCTCCGCCGGGGCAAGACCGGCACCATCGCCGTGGTGATCCGCGACATCGGTGACCCGTTCTTCGCCTCGCTCGGCCGGGCGGTCGAGCTGTGGGCCCGGGGCAGCGGCTCGGTGGTGATGATCGGTCTGACCGACGAGGATCCGGACCGCGAGCGGGAGGTCTGCCTCGAGTTCGTTGCCCGGCGCCCCGATGCGCTGATCATGGCGCCGATCGGCGAGACCCAGGACTACCTGGCCCCGCACGTGGACGCGGGGATGGCCGTGGTCACGATCGACCGGCCGGCGCACGGGATCGAGGCCGACGCCGTCCTGGCCGACAACGCCGGCGGGATCGACCAGGCGATCGACCACCTGGTCCGTCAGGGTCATCGCCGGATCGCCTACCTCGGCGACGATGAGCGGATCTTCACCGCCCGGGAGCGCGTCGTCGCCTACCGCGCGGCGATGGCCCGGCACCGGATCGAGGTGGACGAAGACCTGGTCCACCTGTCCGAGCCGACCACCGAGGGCATCGGGATCACCCTGTCCGCAGTACTGGATCGGCACGAGCCGGCCACCGCGCTGCTGAGCGCGAACAACATGACCACAGCCGAGGTACTGCGAGGCCTGGCGGGCCGCCGCGACAGGGTCGCGCTGGTGTCGTTCGACGATCTCGCCCTCGGCGACCTGCTCAGCCCTGGGCTCACCGCGGTCGCGCAGTCGGCCGACGTGATGGCCCGGACCGCGATCCAGTTGATGACCGAACGCCTTCCCGAGCCGCACCGCCCGGGGCGCACAGTCAGGGTTCCGGTGAAGCTGACGATTCGAGGCTCCGGCGAGATTCCGCCTTCCAGCTGAAGACAGTTGGCCAGCTGAAGGCGGTCAGCGCGCCCGCGCCGCAGAGGACGGCGGTCCAGGCGAGTGCCGTCGACGCGCCCAGGTGGTCCGCGAGAAACCCTGCGGGCCAAGGGCTGACGGTCTGTCCGGCCGCGAACAGCACGGTGAGTGCCCCGATGGTCGCGGTCCACCCCTGCTGCGGGACAGTACGGCGTACGAGTGCCGCGACCGAGGCGGGAACGTTGAGGAAGGTCAGCCCGAAGATCGCGGCGGAAGCCAGTACGGTTGCTCGGCTGTGATGCAGCAGGGGGAGCACGGCGGCCACAACCTGCAGGCCGATCAAGGTCGCCATCGAGCGGGCACCGCTCCACGTCGTCACCGCCCGATTCCACACCAGCGGTGCGAGGATCGCGGCGAGTCCCAGCAGGGTCCAGGTGGCCGCGATCTGCCGCGCGTTGCTGTGTTGCCCGGCCAGGTACGTCGAGAGGAAGGTCAAGTAGACGATGTAGCCGGCGCCGAACAACACGTAGGCGATCCCGACCGGCCAGAGTCTGCCCAGCTTGGCGCGGTGTTCCGAAGCGGTCGGTGCAGACGTCGCCGCGGACCACGAGATGATTGTCGCCAGCAACGATCCGGCCGCCAACAGTAGCCACGCTGTCGGCCAGCGGGCGGAGTTGCCGTCCAGCAGGAGCGGGAGGACGAGTCCGCTCAACGCGATGCCGAGCCCGGCGCCTCCGAAGAAGACCGTGATCGCCGACCGATCCGTCGCTGCCCGCCGCGCGGCAATCACCGCGCCTGAGACGAACACCAACGCCCCCGCCACCCCAGCGGTTGCCCGCAGCAACAACTGAAGCTCGTAAGAGGAGGTAGCGGCGGTGGCGGCGAGGGACATTGTCGTGACGACCATGCCGAGCTGGAACGACCGCGCAGTACCGAGGCGACGGACGACCAGGGCGACCACGATCGCGCCGATCAGGTAGCCGTCGCCGTTCGCTGTCGTCTGGAGACCCGCGTCGGCCAAGGACCACCCGAGTTCTTCACGCATGGCCGGAACCACCAGGCCGTACGAGAAGCGTGCGAATCCCACCGCGGCCACCGATCCGAGCGCGAGCCGATACTTCACCAGTCACCCCTTGATCGAACCGGTCGGTACCATCGTGACCTTAGCAGCAGATGGGGACGGGCGGTACCATCTGTCTCATGCCGGTTGCCAAAGGAACCTCGCTCGATCCCGAACGGACCCGTGCGGCCATGCTCGAGGCCGCCACTCTGGTCTTCTACCAGCGCGGCCTGGACGGGGTCGGCATCGCGGAGCTGTGCTCGTCGGTCGGCGCCTCGAAGGAGACGCTGTACCGGCACTTCGGGTCCAAGGACGGCCTGATCGAGGCGGTCCTGGAGGCGCGCAGCGACCGCATCAGCCGGTGGATCCGGTCAGCGGCCGAGGGTGCCGGGGACGACCCGGCCGCGCAGTTGAGCGCTGTCTTCGAAGTACTGGGGGAGTGGTACTCCGAACCGGAGTTCCGC
>NZ_DASRXP010000495.1:0-2091 GCF_035687465.1 Kribbella sp. | reverse complement strand
CCTCATGCTCGCTTCCGTCACGCTCCTGCTCGCCGGGGCGCTGCTGGGATTGGCCCGGCGCCTGCGGTTGGCTCCGCCGTACGCGGTGGCTCCGCCGACAGCCTTGGGCCTGGGCGTGACTGTGGTCTGCGCTGCCCTGCTCGCCTGGATCGTGGTGTCGGCCGGCGAGCCCTTCGTCCAGGCCCGGCTCGAGACCGCCAACACGGTGAGCACCACGACAACCGTGCCGCCCGAGGTGAAGCCGGTACAGCTCGACGGAGAGCTCGAGTGGAGCCGCGAGGTCCCTGCGACCGGTGCGATCGTGGGAACGGTCGGCGGCGTGGCAGAGCTTCGACCGGACGGCGTGGTGATGTCCGACGCGACCACTGGGCAGATCCGCTGGCGCTACTCCCGGGCCGATGTCGACGATGCCGCCTCCGACGGTTCCCGGGGTCTCCTGGTCTCCAGCGACGGCCGGACCATCGCGGCCCACCTCCCGTACGGCGGCAACGGCACTCCCCCGGGGATCGAGTTGCCGACGTACGCAGTACTTGATGCTGAGACCGGCAAGGTCCTCACTGAGGTGCACACAGAGGGCACTGCGCTGGCAGTCGATGCGAACCAGTTCCTGGTCGCCGAGGGCCGGGATGTTGTCGCTCACGGCGTCAGCAGCCCCACCCACTGGCGGACCAGGCTGCAGTGCGCGGTCACCCAGGGCGTGCTGCTCGCAGACCAAGCCGTAGTGGTCGATGCCTGTGGTGGCAACAGCGCGGTGGTTCGTGGGCTGGACCTGGTGGACGGCGACCAGCGCTGGGACCTCGACCTTGGCTTCCGCTTCGAGCTCAGCGCCGAACTGGACCCGACGAGCTGGATCGGTGAGCTGATAGCCATCCCGGACACCCGCGAGGTCTCCGGACTGGTCTGGACGGGCGAGGCCGGCGGAACCCTGTACCAGTGGTCCGTAGACGTCGGCGAGGGTCGCGTCCTCTGGAGCACCCCAGTCCCCGGTACGCCGAGACCGCGGCTGGGGCCGTCGACCTGCGACGCGCAGTTGGCCGCAACCCACACCTCACTCGTACTGGTGACCTGCCGGAACGGCAGCGAGCCTGGCTCGGAACAGACCTACGACGTATCGGCAGTGAGCCCAGCAGACGGCACACCGCAGTGGCATCACCTGCTGTCGGTGCCGCCGAAGCTGCAGCAGCCCGAGTTCCCCCGGGACGGCTTCGGCCTGCTGCCGGACGGCCGAGTGGTCACCCTGATGCCGCAGCCCAACGGCACCTGCTCGCCGGTGATGGTCGGCACCACCGGCGTCACGCCCCGGCCGATCGTGGCAGGCCCGACAGCAGCATCCGTAGCCGAACGGGACAAGGTCACCTGCGACAAGCCCGCCGTCACCGTCGCCGGCGGCCGCCCGATCTTCAGCGACGGCTCCCGCCTCTTCGCCCTCAACTGATTCCGGCCCGAGGACTACGCTCTGGCGATGGAGTTGACCGCGGCCGCTTTAGTCGACCGAGTTGCGGGCTCAGGCCCGGCCGGACGAGTTCCCGCTCCGGCACTACCACGGCGACGGCGGGGTCCTCGGAGTCCGGATGGGAACCACCTTCGAGATCTCCAAACGGTTCACCGACCTGCCGCTGACCGAGGTCGACCGGCTGCTCGACGTCCCGCAGTACGAGCCCAGAATGGCCGCCTTCTGCGTGCTGGACTTCAAGGCCCGCAAGGCGAAACTCCCCGGCGACGACCGCCAGGCGGCGTACGAGCTGTACCTGCGACGCCACGACCGGATCGACAGCTGGGACATGGTGGACCGCGCCGCGCCGCAGGTGATCGGGCGCTACCTGATCGACCGGTCCTCCGCCGATAGGTAAACCCTCACCCCGACCGGTACGGGCAAGACAACCCCGGGGGGCAGGCGCGAGCCCGCCTGATCATTCGTCCCCTTTTCACCCTCCCCGCAGACTGTCCAATCGGCGGGTTCTAGCGGTCAGTGCACCACCTAGCTCGAGGAGTTCTCGTGCAGGTGCTTGTTGCTGTTCGTCGTGAGTTCTGGTTGCTGATTCGTGAGGGCTGCTCGGCTGGTGAGGCTGCGGTCAGGGTGGGTATGTCGGA